>JBBSVG010000346.1:0-4182 GCA_038233775.1 Bacteroidota bacterium
TCCATGACGGTGCGATGGGGGCGACTCTGAGTTGCGATCCTCGCGGCAAGATCATTTAAGCCGAGGCTCTGGCTCGCCTGCCCTTGGCGAACGCCCGATCGGTCGCCATGAACCGTTCGACCATCGGGATAATGAGCTTCATCGGTTCTCCGACGGGCCGTCCGGTTTCGCGAGCCAACACCTCGGCATAGGCTATCAAATCCCGATGGACGGTCGCAGGCAGCTCGACTGAAACCTTTACCGGCTTGTCGTCGTCGAGCGCCCCAAGTTTCAGCTTTGCCATCGGTCAACCTGCATAGGGTTCGAGAACGAGATCGCGCGTGACGATTACGCGGACCGGAAACCCTGGCCGGATCGTCAGAGTCGGCGTCACGTTGAGCTGGCGCCGGACGATCTGCTGGCCAGCGTCGTTGATCGTCGACTGCCCGCCGTCGCGAATGGCCTGCACGAGACGGTCATTGTCGTCGGTCGCCAGTTTCGCCCCACCCCCGAGAAGGGTCGAGAGCGCGGCGGCCTTGGCCAGATCCCACCAATGATAATCGACGCCGTCCTCCAGGACGGCATAGCCCTCGGCGTCCGTGCCCGGCTGTCGCTCAAGGACGATCGAGCGGCCGTTCGGCAGGATGAGGCGATTCCAGACGAGCAGCACGCGGCGCTGACCGAACCCAACACCATTGTCGTACTGGCCGATCAACCGCGTCCCTTGCGGCACAAGGAGGATGCGGCCGGTCGGGCTGTCGTAGACGTTCTCCGTGACCTGGGCGGTGATCTGGCCAGGCAAATCGGAGCGGATGCCTGTAATCAGCGCGGCGGCGATAACCGCACCCGCCTGCAGGATGTTTGGCGACGCCGGTGCCGCGACGCGGTCGGGCGCGATGGTGCGCCGATCAGCAGCGGCGTTGAGGAACGCGAGCTGGCGATCCTGCGCGGATGGAGTAGCGGGCGGCGGTGCGAGTCCGAGGCCGGCGAGATTGGGAAGCGCGGGCGGCACGGCGATGTCCGGTCCGGCACCTGTCGCGGCTGCGGTGCGGCTTTCGGTACCGGCGAACATCTTGCTCGTCCGCGCCGACTCGATCTCCTGAAGTCGACGCTGCTCTTCGGCGCTGACGCCCGGGTCGGGCGTCGCGACGCCGGGAGTCGGAACTGCCTGGCCCCGGTTCTGCGCATCGAGCATGGGCCGCCCGAGATCACCGGGAAGCGGCGGCCCAAGCCGGGGCACGCCGCCATAGTCTCGCGGCAGTCCGGCCAGGCCGTCGGCGGTCGAGCGGTTCTCTGTCGAGTAAAGCTCCTTCGGGGAGTCGCCGCTATCGCGGGTCTGGAGCGCGTAGATCAGCGCGCCGCCAAGCCCGACGCTGGCGACCAGCCCGATCCCCGCCAATGCTTTGCGCGACAGCCGGGTGACGCCGGGAACCTCGCCACGCAGCCGCATCGGGGCGGCCGCATCGGTGGCCGGCCCGGCAAGCGGCGCATCCTCTTCCTCTTTCCGGGTGTCCGGCTCGCTCACGATGTCGGCCTCCCGTCAGTGCGCACGATGCGGACGCGCCGCTGGCTATTGCCGCTGCCGAACCGCAGCTCGGCGGCAGCGAAGAGGCGATCGACGATCATGTGATTGCCGCGGACACGGTAGTTGACCAGTTCGGAAGTGTTGCCGTCAGGGCCAACCACGAACAGCGGCGGCATCTCACCCTGGGCGATTCCGCGCGGGAACTCGATGAACACTTGTCGACCATCGTCATAAGCACGCAGCGGCCGCCATGGTGCGCGGTCGCCCTCGATCGCGTAGCGAAAGTTGAGGTTGGCGAGATCGACGCCGCCGGCGACGGGTTGCGCGGCTTCCGCCTGCGCATTCTGTCGGCGCAGCGCGATCAGCTGGTCCTGCGGATACTGCCAAGAGACCGACGCCATATAGGTCCGCTCGGTCGAACGCAGTTCCATATGATAGGTGCGAAGGTTGGTGTTGATGACGAGGTTGGTCATCAGGTCCGCCCGCGAGGGCTTGACCAGAATATGGACCTGCCGGGTCGCGCCGGAGCCGCTCTCGGTGTCGCCGATGATCCAGCGCACGGTATCGCCGGCCGCCACGGGGCCAGCGCCAACGAGTTGCTCGCCGGGCTGCAGCGCGATGTCGGTGATCTGCCCGAGCGCCGTGTAGACCTGATAGAGCGCGCCTCCGGTGTAGGGATAGACCTGCATGGCATTGATGAAGCCGTCGCGAACCGGCTGAACGCGCGCGGCAGCGTTGGCCTGGTTGACGCGGGCCGCTGGATCTGTGGCCTCGGGCGTGCGGCGCGATGGCTCGATCGGCTTCAGCTGGCCTGGCAACGGCAATGGGCGCGGAAGTTCGACCACGGTGACGGGGGCCGGAGGATCGACGACTATCGCCGCGGGCGCGGCATTGTCGTAGGAAATCTCAGGCGGCTTCTGCGTCGTGGCGCAGCCGGCCAGCGCCGTCGCTGCGAGCACGGCAAGCGGCAGCGCGGATTTGCGGACCGGCGGATATGCGATTGCGGGTAAGGCCGGGTGTCCGGCTTTACGGAAATACGGATTCATTGCCCAAGCTCCCGTGACCAGTTGATGGCGTTGACGAAGATGCCGAGCGGGTTTTTCCGCAGGCGCTCGGCGTCGCGCGGCGGCTGTACGACGACGGTGAGGATGGCTGTCCACCGCGAGGACTCGGCGAGCGAGCCGTCCTGAAAGCGGCGCTCGGTCCAGGCGACGCGGAAGCTGTCGGGGGAGGCGCGGATGACGCTGGAGACGTCGACGGCGATCTGCTGCGTACCGACCTTGGTGAAGGGGTCGTTGGAGCGGGCATAGTCGTTCAATGCCATGGCGCCACGATCGGTGGTGAAGTCGTAGGCGCGCAGCCAGTTCTGTCGGACGATGATCGCGTCGGCCGGAATCGAGCGGACCTGTTCGGTGAAGCGCGCCAAATGCCAGGCGATCTGGGGATCGGTCGGGCGATAGTCGGCGACCGCGGGCGCCACTGCTTGCGACTGGCCGAGCCGATCGACCTGCACGACCCAGGGCACGACGGTGCCGCGCGCCGACTGCCAGACCAGCGCGGAGGCGAACCCGGCCGACAGGATCAGCGAGCCGAACGCCATGAAGCGCCAGTTCTTCGCCTGTACGCGGGCTGAGCCGATGCGGTCGTCCCAGACCTGGGCGGCGCGTTGGTATGGCGTCTCGGGCTCGGGCGCCTTGCCGTAATGGGTGGACGGTCGTTTGAACATCAGCGGTCACTTTCGGAGAGGTTGACGGAAGAGCCGCCGCCATGGGCGTCGCCGGAGCGGACGGCGTGGGCGGCGGCTTGCACACCGTGCGTCACGGTTTGAGAGCGCTTCATGTTTCGTGCCCATGCGGGAGCGCCCGACGACGCGGCAGACGAAGACGAGGTGGCCTCAGCGGCGTCGCCGCCGACGGCGCCCTTTGTAGAGGATCCGCCGGTGGCCTCGAACGCGGCCATGCCGCCCTTGTCGAAGCTCGAACGCATGCTTTCAGCAGCACTCGACGTTGCCCGGCGAAGCGGCGACGTGGCAGCGCTCGCCCCCGCGCGGGCGACGCCGCCGAGGCCGGACGCGACACCTGATGCGCCGGACTGACCGGCCGCGCCGAGGCTGTAGGCCGTGGACGCGCCGCCCGCCATCGCGGCACCGCCGCGCGTGGCAGCTGCGGCACCACCAGCCAGCGCGCCGACCCCGCCAGCGGCCGCACCGAGCGCCGCGCCGCCAGCGGCAACCATGCCGCCAGCCGCGAGGCCGGTGCCGATCGCTGCCCCCGCGCCGAGCTGTGGACCACCGGAGACGAGGCCGCTGGCGATGCCGGGACCGAAGATGCCGAGGCCGAGCAAGGACAGCGCGGCGAGCACGATCGCCATCGCGTCCTCGATTGTGGGTGTCTGTCCGCCGAAGCCGGCGGTGAACTGGCTGAACAAGGTCGAGCCGATGCCAATGATGACGGCCAGTACCAGCACCTTGATGCCAGACGAGATGACGTTGCCGAGAACCCGTTCGGCCATGAAGGCGGTCTTACCGAACAGGCCGAACGGGATCAGCACGAACCCGGCGAGCGTCGTCAGCTTGAACTCGATCAGCGTGATGAAGAGCTGGATGGCGAGGATGAAGAAAGCGAGGACGACCAGCGCCCAGGCGAACAGCAGGCAGGCGATCTGGATGAAGTTCTCGA
>JBBSVG010000347.1:0-4164 GCA_038233775.1 Bacteroidota bacterium
ATGCTCTCGGCGATCAGCCCGGCCTTCGCAACCGCCGGCCGCTCGTCGTTTACGCTGACGGTGACGGGCAGTGGCTTCGTTTCGGGCTCGAAGATTCGCTGGAACGGGAGCGACCGGGCGACCGCCTTCGTCAACAGCGCCACGCTGACGGCGACGGTCACCAGCGCTGATGTGGTCGCCGTTGGGACGGCGAACGTGGCCGTCTTCTCGCCCACACCCGGTGGCGGGACGACGACCGCGCAGGTGTTCCGCACCGTGGCGCCGGGCGTGACCATCAGCCCGGCCGCGCCGACGATCAACGATGTCGTCACCGTGACGGTCGGTAACGCGACCAAACCGGGCAAGCTGCACTGGGGCGTCAACGATGTCGGCTCGACGTGGACGGCGGCCAACGCGGCGTATCGGCCAGCCGGTTCAGCGCTGTTCGGCGGGTCGGGTCCGGCGGTCGAGACGCCGTTCACCGGGCCGACCAACGGCGTGCTGTGCCTGAAACTCGGTCCGTTCAACAACGCCGCCCAGAGCGTCGCCCGGATCGCCTTCGTCATCCACTACGACGACAACTCGTGGGACAACAACGGCGGCTCGGACTTCCACAAAACCATCGCGACCAACCCGACGCCCGTCGTGACGGCGCTCTCGCCGGGCTCGGCGGCTGTCGGCGCCCCGGCGCTGACACTGACGGTGACCGGCAGCGGCTTCGTCACGGGCTCGACGGTTCGCTGGAACGGCAGCAACCGGGTGACGACGGTCGTCAGCGCGACGCAGCTCACGGCCGCGATTCCGGCCGCCGATCTCGCCGCAGCCACGACGGCGAGCGTGACGGTTTTTTCGCCCACGCCCGGCGGCGGCCTCTCGGCGGCCAAATCGTTCGTCGTCTCGTCGTCGTCGAACCCGGCGCCGGGGCTGACGGCGATCAGCCCTGCGCTCGCGTCGGTCGGCGGCCTCGGCTTCACCTTGACCGTGACCGGCAGCGGCTTCGTTGGGGGCTCGAAAGTCCGCTGGAACGGGACGGACCGGCCGACGACCGTCGTCAGCAGCACCCAACTGACGGCGACGATCCCGGCGGCCGATCTGACCGTCGCGGCGACCGCTGGCGTCACGGTGTTCTCGCCGACGCCCGGCGGCGGCACGTCAACGATTCAGACGCTGCGGATCGTCCCGGCCGGCGTCAGTTGGTCGCCGACGAACCCGACCAAAACCGACCTCGTGACCGTGACCATCGGCAACACCGGCAAGGTCGGCAAGCTGCACTGGGGCGTCAACGATGTCGGCTCGACGTGGACAGCGGCCAACGCGGTCTATCGGCCGACCGGTTCGGTGCTGTTCGGCGGAACCGGTCCGGCGGTCGAGACGCCGCTCGTCGGACCGACCAACGGCGTGCTGTGTCTGAAACTCGGTCCGTTCAATAACACCGCCCAGAGCGTCGCCCGCGTCGCGTTCGTCGTCCACTACGACGACAACAGTTGGGACAACAACAGCGGGATGGATTATCACATCCCGATCTCGTCCGGCTCGGCTCGGCTGATGACGTTGGACGCGACCGACGAGGATGCGGTCGCTGCCCGGCCGACCCGCTATAGCCTCGCGCCCAACCAGCCGAACCCGTTCAACCCGACCTCTGAGATCGGGTACACGCTGCCCGAGCGGGTTCACGTCCGGCTCGAGGTGTTCAACGCCATCGGCCAGCGGATCGCCGTGCTGGTCGATGCCGACCAAGAAGCAAGCGCCCACGTCGTCGCTTTCGACGGCAGCGGGCTCCCGACCGGGCTGTATCTCTACCGCCTGACCGCCGGGCATTTCACCGAAACCCGCCGCATGATGCTGGTGAAGTAGCCGTCAGCCGACAACCAATCGCTTCCTTTCCTCTAACCTCGGAGTTTTGCCATGCGACGCACGCGGATTTTTTGCTGGCTGATGCTGCTGATCGTCGGGCTCGGCGGGTCGGTGGCCCGAGCGGGCGTGACGTGGTCGCCGGCCAACCCGACGGTCAACGATGTGGTCACGATCACCATCACCGGGGCGACGCAGGGTGCGCTGCTGCACTGGGGCGTCAACGATGTCGGCTCGACGTGGGTCACGCCGAACGCGGTTTATCGGCCTGCCGGCTCGTCGCTGTTCGGCGGAAGCGGGCCAGCGCTGCAATCGCCGTTCTCGGGACCGACGAACGGGACGCTGACGATCCAGGTCGGCCCGTTCAATAACGCGGCCCAAGCGGTGGCGCGGCTGGCGTTCGTTGTCCATTACAACAACAACACATGGGACAACAACAACAACGGCGATTATCACCTCACGATCAGCGCCGCGCCGACGAACAACCCGCTGCCGACGCTGACGGCGATCAGCCCGACCGTTGGGGCAGCGGGCGGCGCGGCGTTCACGCTCACCGCGACGGGCAGCGGGTTCGTTGGGGGCTCGAAAATCCGCTGGAACGGGACGGACCGGACGACAACGTTCGTCAGCGCGACAAAGCTCACGGCGGCGATTCCGGCGGGCGATCTGGCCTCGACCGGGGCGCGGACCGTGACGGTCTTTTCGCCGACGCCCGGCGGCGGTACGTCAACCGGCAAGACCTTTACAGTCGTCGCGGCCGGTGTGTCGTGGTCGCCCGCGAGTCCGACGACCAACGATGTCGTGACGATCACCATCGCCGGGGCGACGCAGGGCGCGAAGCTGCACTGGGGCGTCAACGATGTCGGCTCGACGTGGGTCACGCCGAACACGGTTTATCGGCCGAGCGGGTCGGTGCTGTTTGGCGGGTCGGGTCCGGCGGTCGAGTCGCCGTTTGCGGGACCGACGAATGGGGCGCTGACGATTCAGGTCGGCCCGTTCAACAACGCGGCCCAAGCGGTGGCGCGGCTGGCGTTCGTCGTCCACTACAACGACAACACCTGGGACAACAACGCCAACAGCAATTTTCACATCACCGTCAGCGGCGGCCCCGTCGCTGCACCGACGCTGTCGGGGCTGAGCCCGAACACGGCCACCGCTGGCAGCGGCGCCTTGACGCTGAGCGCGACCGGGACTGGCTTCGTCAGCACGTCGAAGCTCCGCTGGAACGGGAGCGACCGGACGACGACGTTCGTCAGCGCGACGCAACTGACGGCAGCGATCACGAGCGGCGATCTGGCCTCGGCCGGGACGGCGAGCGTGACCGTGTTCAACACCTCGGGCGGCGCCTCGAACGCGCTTTCGTTCACCGTCACGTCCGCGCCGCCGCCGCCGACCGTCTCGGGCGACGTCATCATGCAGGGCTTTTATTGGGACGTGCCGCAAGGCTGGTACAGCACCTTGCAGGCGAATGTTGGGCTGATCAACACGTATTTCCAGGGCGGAATCTGGCTGCCGCCGCCGTCGAAGGCGTTCGCGGGCGGGACGTCGATGGGCTACGACCCGTACGACCACTACGATCTGGGCCAGTACAACCAGCGCGGCTCGGTCGCCACCCGCTTCGGGACGTTCGCCCAGTTGAAGACGCTGCTGAGTTCCTACACCGTCCCGCGCATCGCCGACATCGTCATCAACCACGTCTCCGGCGGCGAGCTGGAGTACAATCCCAACCGGGGGACGAGCACTTACACCAAGTTCCAGTACGTCGCGCACACCGGACCGGGCGAGCGGCCGTGGTGGCTCAGCGCCAACGATTTCCACCCCAACAGCACGCACAATGACATGAGCGAGCCGTACCACACGACCGGGTTCGGGCAGGACATGTGTCAGAACACGACCTACATGAACGACGAGATCCGCAACTGGATGTCGTGGCTGAACAGCGCGAACCTGACCAACAACGGTCAGCCCGGCTACACCGGCTGGCGGTTCGACTTCGTCAAGGGGATCGATCCGGGCGTGATTGCGGGCATTTTGAGCGACTCGCGGCTGGCCGGAAGCTGGTCGGTCGGCGAGTTCTGGGACGGCAACCGCGATCTGGTCAAGAACTGGGTCTGGCAGGAGAACAAGAAGAGCAAGGCGTTCGACTTTCCGCTGTTCTACACGCTGAAAGACATGTGCAACAACACGAACGGCTCGTTCGACATGAACCGACTGCGCTCCGAAGGGTTGGCAAACTATGTGGCCGACAACACCGACTGGAAGTACCACGCCGTGACGTTCGTCTCGAACCACGACGTCGAGCGCGACTCGCCGATCACCAGCGACCGGATGATG
>JBBSVG010000348.1:0-4141 GCA_038233775.1 Bacteroidota bacterium
GGGAGCGGCGGCGCGGAGGATGTGGACGTTGTCGCGCACTTTGGCGACCGCAACGGCGCAGCTTGCGTCGCGCAGACCGAAGTGCGGTTCGGTCCGCTCGGGCATCTGTTGCTGCCGAAACATGGCGGCGAGTTGGACGAAGCGGGCGTCGGTCGGAGCGCCGACGAGATAGGCGGAGAACGCCGTCTGGTAGCCGGCGAAATGGGCTGATGCGTCGGCGCTGTGCTCGTCGGGGCGGAAGCCGAACCGGTCGAGCAGCACCAGCCGACCGGCGACCCGAACGCTGATCTCCGACTCGACCGAGGCGAAGGCGAACCGCTCGCCCTGATCCATCCGGCCCGAGTGGAGCCAGTCAATCACCAGCAGCACCGCGTCGGGCGCCAGTTCCCAGCGCTGAACCTGTTGATACCGGCTCCCGGTCTGCGGGACGACCGGATCGGGAAAGACGACGGTCAGCGCACCCGCGCCCAACGTCCCGTCAACGTGCTGTTCGGCCACCTGACCGCTGTCCGAGCGGAAAATCTTCGTGTTCGACTGGGTGCTGACGAACAGCGTCGTCCCCGGTTGGCCGACGACGCGGAGCCGGATCGTGTCGCCGGCCACCATCCCGCCGCCGTAGCTCGACAAGACGACGTGACACGCAGCCGTCGGCGACGACGGGTTGAGCAGTTTCAGCGGCTGGACGTTGTGGCAGCGGACCACCTGCGACCGGCCGCGAACCGCCGCCACCTCCAGCGTGCTCCACGGATCGTCAAATCGTTCCACAGAGAAAATCCAGTTCGGCACTTGCTGTTGTCTGTCACCCTGAACAAAGTGAAGGGTCTGCGCTGAGATCCTTCGCTCCGCTCAGGATGACAGAATATTGAGGTTGCCGAACTGATTCATCGCGCCTTGCTCTCTTCGGATTCATCAATTCTTCATCCCATCGTCGAGTCGGGTGCGACGGGGACGCGGTCGGTGCTGGAGGCGATTTCGGCGACGGGTTGAGCGGCCAAGCGGCGGAGGCGGTCGAGTTCGGTGCGGAGCGGGATCGTTTGGGCATCGACCCGGCGCAGCCGCTCGGCCAAGATCGCGCTCAGCCGCAGGATCAGCTTCACGCCAAGACGCGGGGCGCGGCTCATCAGCGTCAGCAAATCCGGGCGGAAAAACGAGATGACTTCGGTCGGTTCGGTCACGAACGCGGTCCCGGCGCGCGGTCCCTCGTCGAGCAGCGACAGTTCGCCGAAGAAGTCGCCGTCGCGCAAGAGGGCGATCTCGCGAACGACCTCGCCGGTCCGGGAGACGATGCGGACCTCGCCTTTCTTGATGATATAGACGCCCAAGCCGGGATCGCTCTGGCCGAAGACGCGCTCGCCCGGTTCGTAGTGTCGCTGGTGGACGAGCCGGATGATCTGCCGCATCTCGCTGCTGGTCAGTTCAGCGAACAGCGGCGTGTCGTGCAGAATCGTGTTCAGGTCCGACGGGTCGGGGTCCCGCTCGAACAAGCTGTGCCAGAAGGTGCGTGCGAAACCCATGATGCGAAAGGAAAACAGGAACGGTGAGAGCTACGGCGGTGTCGGCAGAACGCCGCCGGGCGGCTAATCGCTCCCCGACCGGTGCAGTCGGCGCAGCGTCGCGTCGGCCTCGTCTCGGAGCGCGGGGAGGTTGGTCAGGGTCCGCATCGCTCGGGCGGCGCGCTCGGCGTCGGCCGGACGGTCGGCGGCGAGCGCGGAAGCGGCCAGCAGACGCCACCAGCGCAGCCGCAGCGGCGTGGCGAGCGTGTCCGGCGGACCCGGTAAAAGCAGGTCGGTTGACTCGCCGGGCGCCTCGGCGGCGAGCAGATCGGCGGCAAGTCGGAGCCGGATCGGCGTCCAGTCGGGATGCGCGGCCAGCAGCCGGTCGAGCGTGTGGGTTCGGCGAACGGCCGGTTGCGGTCGGCTGAAGAAGCGGCGCAGGTCTGTTCGGTCGCCGCTGTCGGCCACCGTTAGGGCGAACAAGCGGTCGGCGGCGGCCTCGTCGTAGCGACCGTCGAGGTGTCGGTTGAGCACCGTTTGATACGCAGCGGCGGCGCCGGTCGTGTCGCCGAGTGTCCAGCGGGCGTCGCCCTCGCGCAGCCGCAGCGGGACGAGCCGAACGCCGGACGCGCCAGAATCGCTGAACGCCTGAGCCACGACGAGCAAGGCGGAATCGGGCCGACCGAGCGCCAAGTACGCGCGACTCAACCCATCGAGCACGGCTGGCTGACCGCGCACCAGTCGGGCAGCGTCAGTGTACGCCGTGACCGCCGCCCGGTTGTCGCCGCGACCAAGCGCCCGGCCGCCGCGCTCGACCAAATCGCCCATCACACGGGCGCACGCTTGGCCGAAGATCGACGGGCGCCCGAATCGGTAGCGTGCCGCGCCGGTCGCTTGGTCCGTCAGTCGGATGTCGCGCCGCAGAAACGCTTTCCAATCGCGCTGCAAGCCGTCCACATCCCGACCGTACACCGACCCGAACGCTGCGCCGCGATACAAGTCGCGGAACGGGCCGATCCCGTAGGTGTCGATCAGATAGCGGCTGAACGAGCCGGTCGCGGTGTAGGCGACGGCTGAGGGTCGGGTCCAGAAGCCGAACGGACTCATCAGCGATGCGACGTCGATGTCCTGCCCGTCGGCCAGCGCGGCGGCGGTCAGTTCGTGCGGCGTGACGTCGTCGCCGGTGCCCCACTCGAACGCGGCGGCGAGCCCTTCGACCAGCCCGATGCGCGGCGAGAAGCCGAGCCGACCGTACTGTGACGCGAGCGCGTGGACGAGTTCGTGCCGCAGCGTGCCTTCGTCGGCCGAGCCGTTGATCTGCACTTGGCGCGTCCACGGTTTGGCGACGTTGGTCGGTCCCGCGCCGGTCAGGAGCTTCTTCGAGGCGACGGTCGGGTAAACAAAAATCTCGACCGCTGGAATCGACTGGAGCCCGAGTCGCGGCGCCAGATCGGCGGCTTGGAAGCGGATATCGGCGGCCCATTGGTCCACCGCTTTGGCCGAGAGCGCAGCCGGATCGTAGCGCAGCGTCAGCGGTCCGACGGTGCGGACGCCGGTCAGCGCTTGACGCAGATGGGCGGTTGATGTCGCAAACCCGAGCGCGGGATAGAACGGAATCAGACTCAACCAGACAAGCCCGAGGCCGAGCGCCGCGACCGTCGCTGGTCGGTCCAATGTGCCCCGTTTGCGCGACCAGACGGCTTTTGCCGCGAGCGTGATCGCCAGCGTCAGGCCGAGCGTGACGGCGCGGTAGGCGACCAATCGGCCGCTGATGGCGAGCGCTTCGTCATAGAGCGGACCGGGAAAGTAGCCCCAGAACGGGTTATACAGAAACACCGCCGGCGTCAGCAGCAGCAGCGCGAGCGGGACGACGAGCGCGCCCGTCAGCCAGACGGCCGAGAGCGCGAGTCGCGGGTGACGCAGCGGCAGCTCGGCGGCGATCAGTCCGCACGCTGCGCCGAACAGCGCTGAAACCATCGGCAGCAGCGCCGCGAAGCCGAGTCCGGTCGCCAGATCGCAGTTCTTGACCCGGACCGCGTTCAGCACGAGCACGACAATCGGCAGCGCGAGCGGGACGAGCGCCGCGAGAAAGGCCCGACCGGCGACGCGCCACCAGTCGGCATCGTCGGTTGGATCGGCCCGGCGGCGAACGCCGAGCGCGACGAACGGCCCGGCGAGTCCGGCGGCGACGGCGAGCACCAGACTCGACTCGTAGCCGAGCACGTCGAACAGCGGCACGGCGGCGAGCGCGAGGCCGATCAAGGCGAACAGGCCGACGAGCGCGAGCGGCGCCCCGGCGATCCGGCTGAATCGGACAATCCGCACAGGCTAAACCCCGTACAGTTCGAGGTTCCGACCGTTCATCGGCCGCGACGCGGGGGAGAGGAGGAATGCAATCGTTTCCGCGACTTCCTCGGGCGCCATGTCCGGCGTCAAGTCCGGTGCGGCGCGGCGAAGCATTTCCGTATCGACCGAGCCGGGCGAGACGGCGTTGACCCGCAGCCCGAGCGGTGCGAGTTCAGTTGCCAGCACTTCGGTGAAGCCGATCACGCCGGCTTTCGCGGCGGCGTAGGCGGCCGAGCCGGGCAGCTTGCTCGTGTTCGGGACGCCGGAGATCGAGGCAATGTTGACGATGGCACCCGCGTGAC
>JBBSVG010000349.1:0-4097 GCA_038233775.1 Bacteroidota bacterium
ATCAAAACGAACTACTGCACCACTTGTGCTGCTTGTTCAAGATACAAGATTGGACGGCCGATTCGGCCGATGTTCAAGCACGACAACCGGCAAGAGCGCCGCGCCGCCGTTTCATCAATCTGCCATCATCAATCTGCAATCGCCTTTCCATCGCTCCTCGCTCATCATTCATCGCTCTCTTCCATGCGCCTCCAGCGTCACGCCGACAACCCGATTCTCCGGCCCGATCCGATGCGCCCGTGGCAGGCGCTGAACGTGTTCAACCCCGGCGCCGTGCTGCACAATGGGCTCGTTTGGCTCTATTTTCGGGCGCAAGGGCTCGATTATATCTCCCGGCTCGGCCTGGCGCTCTCAGCCGACGGCGTCCATTTCAACAAGTTGGAAGACCCGGTTCTGTCGCCATCGGACGAGTGGGAGACGCGCGGCGTCGAGGACCCGCGCATCACGTGGTTCGAGGCGGACGGCTGTTTCTACATGACGTATACGGCCTACTCGCCGCTCGGGATCACGCCGATGATCTCCCGCTCGACCGATCTGCTGAAGTGGGAGCGGATTGGGCCGATTGTCAAAGGTGAGGACAACAAGGACCACGTCCTGTTTCCCGAAAAGGTCAACGGACGCTACTTGATCACGCACCGCCGACCGCCCGCCGTCTGGTTGGGCTGGAGCGACGATCTGGAGACGTGGGGCGACCACCAGATCCTGATGGAGCCGGTCGCGGGCAGTGGACCCGGCGGTGGCTGGCAGTCGAAGCGCGTCGGCGCGGGCGGTGTGCCGATCCTGACCGAGCATGGCTGGCTGTTCTTCTACCACGCCTACGACCAGAAGCACGTCTATTCGCTCGGCGTGGCGCTGCTCGACCGCGACGATCCGACGAAGGTGCTGCACCGGCCCGACCAGCCGATCCTCGTCCCGGAGGAAACTTGGGAGCTGAAAGGCGACGTCCCGACGGTCGTGTTCTCGGCCGCGAACATCGTCGTCGGCGACCAAGTCCACGTCTATTACGGAGGCGCCGACCGGCTCGTCGGCCTCGCCACCGCACCGCTGGCCGACCTGATCGACTTCGCCCGCCACGGCTGATCGGGCTTATTTCGTGGGATACGGCTCTGCGCCTTCGCTGCGGAGTCGCTCGACCCACATCGCTTCGAGCACGCGCAGATCGTCGGCCGGATCGTAGTCGGGGGCGTCGGTCGGGCTGAGCGTATCGAGCACTTCGAACGCAAACGCATCGCCCCCGGAGGCCGTCCAGTCCTGTTGCAGCGCGCGGTTTCGATGGCCGCCGAAGCGCAAATCTGCTTGGTGTCGGTTGAGGATGGCCGGCAGGTTGAGGCTTTTGCCCACCAGATACTGGCCCGATTGGACGTTCCGCACCCGATAGATCCCCATCGGCTGACGGGTTTCCTTGTACGCGCGACTGACCGCCTTGCGATCCATCGGTTCGCTCCTGTCATGGGAAAAGGCCACCCGCTACCGCCCGACCGGTGGCAGCGGCGGCGGTTCGGTCGGCTCGGGGGCGGACGGGATGACGGTTACGTCGCCCTCGTCATCGGCGGTTCGGGTCGGCAGCGGCGGCGTCTCGGCCAGCGTCCCGGCCAACTTTGCCTTCTGATATTCGTCATCGAACTGGATCGTACACTCGCCGCGCTCGCCTTCCAGCGCCAGATCGAGCACATCGTCCATCTTCGCGACGAAGTGGACCTCCAGCCCAGCGGTCGCTTGGGCGTCGATTTCTTCGTAATCCGGTCGGTTCTTGTCCGGCAGAATCAGCACCTTGATCCCGGCCGCTTTGGCCGCGAGCACCTTTTCCTTGATCCCGCCGACCGGCAGCACGCGGCCGCGCAGCGTGATTTCGCCGGTCATCGCCAGATTGCTCTTGACGCACCGTTGCGTGTAGATCGACGCAAGGGCCGTCAGCATCGTCACGCCAGCGCTCGGGCCGTCTTTCGGGATCGCCCCGGCCGGGACGTGGACGTGGACATCCCACGAGCGGAAGGCGACGTCGGGAATCTCCAGCTCGTCGGTCCGGCTCTTCAGGTAGGAAAAAGCCGCTTGGGCCGATTCCTTCATCACGTCGCCGAGCTTGCCGGTCAGGATCATCCGGCCCGAGCCTTTGATGACGGTCGCCTCGATGAACAGGATGTCGCCGCCGACCGGCGTCCACGCCAGCCCGGTCGCGACACCGGGGACTTCGGTCCGCTCGGCGACATCGGCCGAATGGCGCTCGGGACCGAGAATCTCCTTTAAATCGTCGGGCTCAACGGTCGTCGGTTCGGTCCGGCCGAGGGCGACCTCTCGGGCGACGTTGCGGACGACGCCAGCGATCTGCTGCTCCAGGTTCCGCA
This sequence comes from Bacteroidota bacterium, assembly GCA_038233775.1. Classification (GTDB taxonomy): domain Bacteria; phylum Bacteroidota; class JBBSVG01; order JBBSVG01; family JBBSVG01; genus JBBSVG01. The sequence goes on from JBBSVG010000349.1 coordinate 2,343, forward strand.
CACCCGCTTCCCTCGTGTACGCGCCGACGATCCGCTCGAGTGTGGCTGTCGGGACGACGATCTGCTCCGGCGTTAGGCCGTGCTCGGTGATCTGTCGCGGCAGCAAGTAGCGCTCAGCGATGTGCAGCTTCTCCTCGACGGTGTAACCGGACAGGCTGATGATCTCCATCCGGTCGCGCAACGGACCGGGAATCGTCTCCAATTGGTTGGCCGTCGCGATGAACATGACCTTTGAAAGATCATACGGCACTTCCAAATAGTGGTCGGTGAAGGTGTTGTTCTGCGCCGGATCGAGCACCTCCAACAGCGCCGAGGCCGGGTCGCCGCGATAGTCCATCCCGATCTTGTCGATCTCGTCGAGCATCAGCACCGGATTGACCGTCCCGGCTTTGCGGATCGATTGGATGATCCGGCCCGGCATCGCGCCGATGTAGGTCCGGCGGTGGCCGCGAATCTCGGCCTCGTCGCGCAGCCCGCCGAGCGAGAAGCGGACGAACTCGCGACCCAACGCCCGCGCAATCGATTGGCCGAGGCTGGTCTTGCCGACGCCCGGCGGCCCGACAAACAGCAAAATCGGCCCGCGCATATCCGCTTTTAACTTCATCACAGCAAGCTGTTCGAGGATGCGGCGCTTGATCTTCTCCAGCCCGTAGTGGTCCTCGTCGAGAATCTGCTCGGCGCGTCTCAGGTCGAGCTGGTCCTCGGTCGCCTTCGACCACGGCAGCTCGCCGAGCGTCTCCAAATACGTCCGCGTCATCCCGTAATCGGGCGCGGCGGGGTTCATCCGGGCCAGCCGCTTCAGCTCGCACTCGACGGCCTGCCGAACGGTTGGCGGGAAGTCCTTTGCCATCAACTGCTCGCGCAGATCCTCGACCTCCTGCCCGCGCCCCTCGTCGCCCTCGCCGAGTTCCTTCTGGATCGCCTTGAGTTGCTCGCGCAGGAAATACTCACGCTGCGATTTTTCCATCTCGCCGCGCACCTGCTGGTTGATCTCGCTCGACAGCTCGGCCACCCGCAACTCGTGGCTGACGAGTTCGCTGACCCGCTTCAACCGCGCCTTCAGCGAGCCGATATCGAGCAAACTGATCTTCTCCTCCAGCCCGATGTTCAGGTTCGCGGCGATAAAGTTGACCAGAAAATCGGCCGTGTCGATCTGTTGGATGGCAAACGCGGCCTCGTCGGGGATGTTCGGCGAGAGCCGGACGACCCGCATCGCCAGATCCTTCAGCGAGCGGACCAGCGCCTCGACTTCTTCGTCCGCCTCGACCTCATCGACCAGCGGACTGACCTTCGCGATCAGATATGGCTCGGTCTGAACCGCTTCCCCAAGCGCCACGCGCCGCGTTCCTTGAACGACGATGGACTGCGTCCCGTCCGGCAGCCGGAGCAGCTTGACGATGGTCGCGACCGTCGCGGTCGGGAACAGCGCGGCCAGATCGGGGTGGTCGTTGTCCGACTCGCGCTGCGTCGCCACGGCCACGGTCCGGTCGCCGAGGAGCGTGTCGTTGACCAATTGGGCCGACCCTTCGCGGCCGACGGCAATCGGGACGATCACGCCGGGGAACAGGACGAGGTTGCGGACCGGCAGCACCGGCAGCGTCGTCGGAACCGGTTTGCCAGTCCCGTCGCCGGGTTCTTCGGTCGCAGCGACGGTGGCGGCGCTGTCCGCGTTCGGCGGGGCATCGGGCGGCGTCGGTTTGGGATCGGGCGCGGCAGTCGACGGCTCGACCTCCAGCCGACTCAGTTCGCTGAACA
>JBBSVG010000350.1:0-4085 GCA_038233775.1 Bacteroidota bacterium
CTGGTCGTTGCTCCGCTGGAGAATCGCGGCCAACTCAATCGTGCTGACGTCCGGCGTATCGGGCGAGAACCCATTGAGCGCGAGGTCTTGGCTCAGATCGAGCGGCGTGGCCGTGGGGGGCGCTTCATCCCGCACCTTCAGCATGGCTTCGTACTGGCCGGCCGGTCGGGCAAATCCGACGGCATCGACCAGAAAACCCCGCTGATAGCCGACCGTATCGGTCAGCGTCTGCGCCAGCGTCCAAGTGTGCGGCGTGCCGAGCGCCACGCCGCCGCTGTTGCGAATCTGCAACTCGAGCTGAGCCGCCAGCCGGAAGCTGCCGTTCGGTTGCTTCACAGGCTGCAATTCCGCCCGTGAGACACCGATATACAGCTCGCAATAGACCGTGTCGCCGCGCAGCCGGTACTGGGCATACTCGAGTTGAGCCAGCGTATGATGGGCCGTCGTCGCCGAAACGGTCGGCTGCTGGGCTCGCGCCGAACCGGTCGGAACCGAGGCCAGTATCAGCGCCAGGCATCCCTTGACCCAGAGGGAACAGGCCGATGACGGCTCACGCAAAACAGTCCGATTGTCCACGAGACGCACTCCTCATTGCAATTGCCACATCGTCAATGCCGACGACCGAAGCGACGGGTGGTTCCAGTTCCATGCCGAAGCAAAAGCAGGTCACCGCTGAAAAAACAGCGGGCCGGCCACCTGATCGGCGCCGGCCCGCTGGTCCTTCGGTCAACCGTGACCGTCAGGATCAGAACCCGATCTTGACGGTGAACCACTGCGTCCCGTTGGAGAGCAGCTGCGTCTGCTTGTAGGCATAGTCGAAGCTGATCTGCCCGGTCCCGCTCATCGCGTAGTTCAGACCCGCGCCGAGGCTGAGGCCGTTGAACGCATCCTTCTTGCTGTCGCCCGACTCACCAGCCAGCAGGTCGTAGCCACCCCGGAGGAACACGATGTTCGACAGGGCGTACTGCGCGCCCAACTGGTAGTTGTCGTTGCCGTAGTTGTTGCTGCGGAAGTTGCCCATCACGGACAAGGTCTGCGAGCTGGCAACCGGCACGTCGTAGCCGACGCCGATCTCGAACGTCGTCGGGAAATCGGCCTTCTGCCCGATCTGCGACAGCGGTGCGTTCTGCGCACCGGGCTGCTGACCCGGCAACTGCACCTTCTGCTCGAGGTCGGAGCCGCTGTAGCGCAGGCCCGTGCCCAGGTTCTTCAGCGCAACGCCGAGCTTCAGCCCGTTGGCCGAGGTCCGGTACTGCAAACCGACATCGACGCCGAACCCGGTCGCCGAGGTCTGAACGATCCGCTCAGAGACCATCTTGCCCGTCATCCCGAACAGGATGCGGTCGGTCATCTGCTTGGAGTAGGTCAGGCCAACCGTGAGAAAAGTCGGCGAGTAGGTGCCGTTTCCGTCCGGGTTGTCCTCATCGGTCCGCGAGATCTCACCGAAGTCGAACGCCTTGAACGACAGACCGAGCGAGCCGAACCGGCCGAAGCTCGTGCTGACCGCTGCGTACGACACGTTGATGTCGGCCAACCAGCGGGTGTAGGAGAACATCCCGGCCGAGCCGGGACTGGCCGCCAAACCGGCCGGGTTCCAGTAGATTGCCTCCAGACCGCTGATCGAGGCCGTCGGGGCACCCGCCAAGGCGGTGCCGACTGCGCCGACCGGAACCAGCAACTGCTGGCCGGACGACTGTCCGTTTCGCTTCTCGTTCCCGGCGTGAGCCAGGCTGCTTGCCCCGAGCACGCCGACGAGGCCGGCGAGCAGGAGGGGTGACTTATACGTCATGTTGAAGTCTCCTCAGTTGCTTGGGAACGGGAGCCGTGCCACTGCTGCCACGCGCATCGTCGGCGCGGGCACGGCTCCCTCACACAGAATCGCCGGTCGGTTAGAACGTGTCGAGACGCTCTTCCCGCGTGATGATCGCGAGCTTGCCGACCTTCTGCCCGATCTGGTTGCCGCTGGCATCCTTGGCGAGCACCTGATAGATGTAGATGCCACTGGCGACCGGCAGCCCATCGGTGTTCCGCAGATCCCACTCCTGGAACGACGTCGTGGTCGTCTTCTCGACGGTGCGGATCAACCGACCATCGAGCGAGAAGATCCGAATCGTCGCCTGCGGAGGCAGATGGGTGAACTGGATGATCCGATTGATCGGGTCGCGTTCAGCCGTGTTGAACCCCAGGTACGGGTTCGGCACCACGTTGATCCGATCCACCTCGGCAGCCGCCAGGGAGAGATCGTTCATCTGCGGGGCAAACTGGCTGGCGTCGATGGTGTACTCCGAGCCAGGGCCGGGGAAGAAGTACGGCGTGACGTAGATCTTGTCGCCGCTGCGGAAGATCTGCGGGTTGGTCGCACTCCGACGCTTCGGCGTGAAGATGTAGCTGATACCCTTGAAGTCGTTCAGGACATTCTGCGTCGGCGGCGTGGCGCCGTTGGTGTAGGCCTGATCGAAGATGAACAGCACCTCACGACCACCACCTGCCACCGCCTGCGGATCCCACATCCCGTCGAGCGCACCGTTGCCGGTGGCAGTCGCCTCGTTGTTCTCCAAGAACCCGAGATCGACCTGCTGACGGGTGCCGTTGGCGAGCACCTTGAACGCCTTGACCGGGATATCGCGGGCATCTTGGTAGGCATATCCCGCCACCTTGTTCTTGATCAGGTCAGCCGCATCGCCGTCGCCGGCAAAGACAGCCGTCGCCCGACGCAAGTAGCGGTACGCCTTCGACGTGCCACCAGCTGTTGAATCGATCACCAACTCGATCTGCGTCAGCTTGTCGGGGGTGACGTCGGTGACGTTACCGAAATACGGATGGTCATCATTCGGGTAAGCGAACACGCCATCGATGGAGGCGCCTTCGAGGCCCGGAATCGAGCCAGCGAACTGAAGCGTGCTGCCGAAGGTCCGGGCGCGACCTGCAACCGCCGGCCGGTAGGCGAACCCACCAGCCAGGCCACCGTTTGCCACCGACCCGTCGTACGGCTTGATCCCAATCGGCGGCGCATCAACGTTGATCAACAGACCGTCGAAGATCGCCCCGGAGCCCGGATCGCTTGAGAAATTCGAGTTCAGCGCTTGCAGCACCTTCGTCGAGTCACCCTGACGGCGGATGACCTCGTAGGCCAACTGACCGTCGAGCGTCCCGAAGCGAACCACATACTGCGCGTTCCGCAAGCGGCTCGGATCGACCACCTGTGCCAGCACCTGCGCGTCGGACGGCGAACCCGAGGTCTGCCGAACGCCGCTGGTGTCCAGCGCCAGACCGGCCGCGTTCTGCCGGACGCGAATGTTGCTCGTCAGGCTGCCCGGCTGCACCGCGATGGGGACGGCCGAGTTCTCCTTGACCTTCTCGAAGACGGACTCGAGGAAGACAGCGTAGGCCGTGACCGCGTAGTAGTACGTCTTGCCGTTGACAAGCGGCTGACCGGTGAACGCGTCTTGCGTCGCCGTGTATTGCCGCTGGACGCCGAGGTTCTCACCCAGCGCCACCGGCTGCGGGAAAACCTGCTGTGTGACTGGGTCGAGCTTGAAGTCGAGCACGACCCCGATCTCATCGACCAAGTCGTACGTCTTCAACAGCCGCGCCTGAGGCGTGCCGGGCAGCGAGCCAGCGGTCGCCAACTGATACACGTTGTAGCCCTGAAAGGCATAGCCCAATGTATCGTAGCTGAGCGTCTTGGCAAGCTTGATCGGATCCTCATCCCAGTAGAGGATGACCTTCTTGTCCAGCGGCGAGACCTTGACCACCGGAGCGGGCGGCGGGCCAGCGATGGCGAAGTTCAGGTCGAATGCAGCCTGAGCCAGCACGTCGTTGCGCCGCATGGCCGAGATGTTGGCCAAGTTGCTGCCAGCACCCGAGCCGACGACGATGGCAGCCACCACCTCCTGGCTGTCGCCCACCGCGAGGGTGAACGGACCGGCGGCCAGCAGCAGACGACGGTCACCCGGCGCATCCAGCTTGCCGTCGAGCGAGCCCATTCCCGTCACCGGATCACCGGCGTAGAGGTACTTCGAGGTCGGGTCCTGCCGGTCAAGCGGTGCCCCGTCCTGGGTGAAGCCGTTGAGGAAGTAGTAGGC
>JBBSVG010000351.1:0-4085 GCA_038233775.1 Bacteroidota bacterium
CGATCAGCAAACTCGGCGTGCTCGACCGGATCCCCGAGCGGCTCCGCGGCCCGGCGCAGGTGACGAGCCACGCGAACACAGTCTCGACGATGGAGGTCGCCGTCGGCACGCTGTCGGGCGGCAACCAGCAAAAAGTCGTGCTCGGCAAGTGCCTGCTGACCAACCCGCAGGTGCTGTTTCTCGACGAACCGACTCGCGGCATCGACGTCGGCGCAAAGGTCGAGATCTACCGCGTCATGAACCGGCTCGTCGCCGATGGGTTGGCCGTCGTGATGGTTTCGAGCGAGCTGCCCGAGGTGCTCGGGATGAGCGACCGGATTCTGGTCGTCCACGAGGGCAAGCTGACCGCCGAGTTGGACAACCGCGCTGGCGACGTGACCCAAGAAGCCGTCATGGCCGCCGCAACGGGCGCCCACCGGTTGCAAGTCGCCTGATTTTTCACCGATCTGAGTGTTGATTTCGAGAGGAGACGGACGTGAGTGAACGGGTCGAACAGATGCCGACGAATCCGGGGTCGGTCGGGTCAGCGGTCGGATCGGTGGCCGTGCCGACCGTCGAGGGCGGCGCACCGCCGCCGACCGACGGCGAGCGGGCGGGCTTCTCTTGGAAATCGTACCGGGGCAACCTGACGAACCTCCGGGCCTACGGGATGTTCGGCGCGCTGGTCGCCATCTGGGTGATTTTCTACCTGATGACCAGCGAAGGCGCGTTCATCTCGCCACGCAACCTGAGCAACCTCGCCCGCCAATCGTGCATCACCGGCATTCTGGCGACCGGGATGACGCTGATTATCGTCTCGGGCAACATCGACCTCTCGGTCGGCTCGATGGTCGGCCTGACCGGCGGCGTGGCCGCAGCGGTCGCCGTCTGGTTCGGGCAGCCGCTGATCGTCGTGCTGATGGTCACGCTCGGGCTCGGGCTGCTGCTCGGGCTGGCGCAGGGCTACGCGACGGCGTACCTGAATATCCCGTCGTTCATCGTCACGCTCGCCGGACTGCTTGTTTATCGCGGGATGCTGAAAGGGCTGACGAGCCTGCGGGCGACCGAGGGCGGGACGACCATCGGACCGGTGCCGGATGCGTTCAAGGTGCTCGGTCAGCGCTACCTGCCGCAGACCTTTGGGTGGATTCTAGCCGCTGTGCTGATCGCCGCTGTGCTGTACGGGCTGTTCCGCCAGTATGCGCGGCGTCGGGCCGAGGAACCGGAGATGGCGAAGTTGCCGGGCACGGTCGGGCTTGGCGTGCTCTATACGGTCGCGATTCTGGCGTTCGTCGCGGTGCTGAACAACTATCAGGGCGTGCCGGTCCCCGTGCTGATCTTGGCGGCGCTGGCCGGACTGTTCGCCTTCATCGCGACCCGGATGGCCTACGGTCGCCGGGTGTACGCCGTCGGTGGCAACGCGGAAGCGGCGCACCTGTCGGGCATTGATGTCAAGCGGACGGCGCTCGGCGTGTTCGTCCTGATGGGCGTGCTCAGCGCCGTCGCCGGGATGGTTTACACCGCCCGCGTCGGCTCGGCCACCGCCGACGCCGGTCGCAACCTCGAACTCGACGCCATCGCAAGTTGCGTCATCGGCGGCACCTCGCTCATCGGCGGTCGCGGGACGATTCCCGGCGCCTTGATCGGCGCGCTGATCATCGCCTCGCTCGACAACGGGATGAGCCTAATGAACGTCGAGGATTTCTATCAGGACATCATCAAAGGGATGATCCTGCTCACCGCTGTCTGGATCGACGTCGCCAGCAAGCGCAAGTAACGGGGCAATCGTCGGCTGTCGGATCATGGCGTAAAAAGGCGGCTCGGGCACTCTGTCCGGGCCGCCTTTTTTCATGTGGATAACTGGTGGAAACAGGGTCGGAAGCGCGTTTGGATTCTGCTGATTTTTGCAGTAGTTTTGGTCCATGTCGGCCCGTGGTTTGCATTCCTCTGAGCGCTTGTCCGACAAGCAGTTACGCCGGAACAGAAGGCCTGTCAAATGGGCGCGGCGCAGGTCCGCGTCATACCGAATCCTCATGGAGGGGTGATGCCGTCAATGCCCGTCTTGAAGCCGGTCCCGGCCACCGCCGCGACCCCGTCCGATCTCCACGCGGCGCTCGTCCGAACGCCGTCGGTCTTCCCGCTCACTCCGCAGCCAGTCGCGCGGCTCGGTGACGCTCGGGCGACGCTGCCCACCGGCGTCGCGCTCGTTCCCGGTGCCGCACCGACGCACCCGGCCCGCTCGCTGCAGTCGGCGCTCGAGCTGCTGACGATGGCGCTCAGCGCGCTCGGCATCGCCAAAGCCGAACTCGACGAGCACGCGCCCGACGAGGCGAAGGGCGTCGCCAGCGCCTATCGGTTCGCCAACGCCGCCGCTCGCCGCGCCCACGGCCTGCTCGAAGCGCAGATCGCCGATGCGTGGCGGGCGTTCGACGGGCGCCGCCGTCGCGGTCTGCCGATGGTCACCGAGCGGCAGATGATCGCCCACGGGCTGACGCGCTCGCACATGCGCCCGCGTCGGGCGTGGCGCAAGGCGGCCGAGTGGATGGCCGACGGCGGCCTCTACACCAAAGTGCGCGGCGTCGTCAAGACGACCGGGGCGCAGGGCGAGTTGAAGGCATTCCGCAACTGGGCGTGGGCGCATTCGAACCGGATCGGCGCCTACGGCCGCATCCCGCTCTCGCTGACCATCGACGACGCCTCAGGCGGCGGGATTCGGGTCCAAGCGACGAGTCTCGACGGAGATCGCATCGCGCTCGGCTGGCTCAACCCGGCCTACGTCCCGGCGCTCCGTCCGCTGGTCGAGGCCGGACGGGTGACGGCGACCGTTCGTTCGATCCCGGCCGCGCCCGATTATGACGTGGTCGGCTGCATCGTTCGGCTGGCGATTGTCGGACTGGCCGATCCACTCGCGGCGGTCGAGACGACCCGGCTGCGGACCGAATCGGGCTGGACCCCAACCTCGCCAGCCGACGAGCGGACAATCCCAATGATGCCCGTCCTGACCGACGCCGAGGCTGGCGCCCGCTACGAGCAAGCCCTCGCTGCCGTATCGGAGCTTTTTTGATATCGTCTTCCGGCTCTTGCTGTTGTCTGTCACCCTGAACGCAGTGAAGGGTCTCACGCCGAGAAATAAGTTTCCGTGAGATCCTTCGTTTCACTCAGGATGACAAAACGGGAATGCTCACTGTGAAGTGTATGAGCGCCTGACGGCGCAAGGGTAGAAAACAGGCGCGGGCGGTATCCCCAGAGGATGCCGCCCGCGTTTTTGCCTCAACCGACAGCGACTACCAGATCCGGGCGCTGAGCGAATCGGGTCGAACCATCGGGTCGCCGGGTTGGCAATGAAACGCTCGGGCGAACTCCGGCATGTTCGAGAGCGGACCGATCACCCGCCAGCGGCCGGGCGCGTGCGAATCGACGACCAACCGGCGCCGGGCTTCCTCGGGCCGGATGTTGAGCCGCCAGATCTGCGCCCAGCCGAGGAAGAACCGCTGATCGGGCGTGAAGCCGTCGATGGTCGGGTGCGGCTTGTTGGCGATGGCTTTCTGCAAGGCGGCGTAGGCGATGGTCAGTCCGCCCAGATCGGCGATGTTCTCGCCCAGCGTCAGCTTGCCGTTGACGTGGAGCGAGTCGAGCACGGTGTAGCCCGAGAACTGCCGCTCGACCCGACCGGCCCGGATGCCGAACGCGCTCGCATCGGCCGGGGTCCACCAATCGGTCAGGTTGCCGTCGGCGTCGTACTGCCGACCTTTGTCGTCGAAGCCGTGGGTCATCTCGTGGCCGATCACGGCGCCCATCCCGCCGTAGTTAATCGCGTCGTCGGCGTTCGGGTCGAAGAACGGCGGTTGCAGGATGCCGGCCGGGAAGACGATCTCATTGGTCGAGCCGTTGTAGTAGGCGTTGACGGTCGGCGTCGTCATGCCCCACTCGGTCCGGTCGATGGGCTGGCCGATCTTCGTCAGCCGCCGGGTCCGCTCGAACGCCGAGGCGCGGCGCGAGTTGGCAACGTAGCCGGTCCGCTCAACCGAGAGGGCCGAGTAGGCGCGCCACGTGTCGGGGTAGCCGATCTGTCGCAGGAACGCGTTCAGCGTGGCGGTCGCTTTGGC
>JBBSVG010000352.1:0-4060 GCA_038233775.1 Bacteroidota bacterium
GAACGACGGTGCCAGACACGTTTCGGATCGTTCGCCGCTCGGCCGATACGCTGACGTATTTAGGCACCCAACTCTTTCTCGACCTGACCCGCATCCCGCCGACGCCCGGTCGCCAGGCGGTGTTCGTCTTCTCGACCCGCGCCTTCGCACCGAAGGTCGCCAACCTAACGCCGTTCCTCCGCGCCCGCTACGACAGCGACTCGACGGCGTTTAAGCTGAACGAAGCCGCGCTCAACGAGTCGCCGCTCGTCAACGAGGCGAACTACACGGTCAACCCCGACGGGACGCTCGGGCTGCGGCTGCCGTGGATCGCGGTCGCTTTCTACGGCCCGAACGTGACCATCGCCAACGCGCTCGACGACAACATGTACGATTTCTACCGCTCCCAAGCGGTCCAAGCCGGCGGCTCGACGCTGGCACCGGGCGAGATTCAATCGGTCATCACGCACATTGACGGCGGAACCGGGCTGTTCGGCAGCCTGTCGCGGGTCAGCGCCGCCCTCTACGTCCGCCGCCCCGACGGCCTCCCCATCGCCCGAATCAGTCGCTGACCGGCTTATTCGGTCTGTCTGAGGGCGGCGAGGGCTTGGCGGGCGAAGCGGCGTTGCAGCAAGCGGACGTAGGGCGAACCGAGCTTTGCGAGCGGGTGGCGGGCGGTTGCGAGGGCGAAGATCTCGAAGGTCACGTCGCCGGATGAGCGGTCGAGTGCGACGGTGAACCGCTCTTCGCCACATTCCGCGTGGCTCGGCAACGTGCCGACGGTGAAGCTGAACCGGTCGGCCGTCTGGCGCCGCTCGACCACGCGGCAGCAGTTGACCGACCAGATTCCCAGATGGTGTGCCAGCGCGGCGTACACCAACCCGACGGTGGGTTCGCCCGCGCCGACGATCTCCGTCCAATCCAGATCGTACATCCGCCACGTTTGAACTGCCGCGACGGCGCGGGCGAAGTCCGCCTCGCCGCTGCCGATCTGGTCGCTGATGTGGTTGACCGGTGCGCCGGGGAACAGGATCGGCGGGGCGCCGTCGCGGCCGGGTTGAAACGCAGCCGAATACGACAGCGGCGCGTCCCGCTGACTTTCGATCAACCGCCGGATTGTATCCGCCGACGGCCGACCGAGAAAGAACACGCCGTCGCCAAGCACCATTGCCGCTTATCCTTTCCGCAGCGAGCGCCACGCGGTTTTCGCTTCCGGAACGACGAACGGGATGCTGGCGAAGCTGGCTCCGGCGGCCAGCAGGCACCACGAGCAGAACGCCCGGTGCTTGGTCCACTGGTCGGCGGTCAGCTTGCTGGCCGAAACGACATCGATGGCGAGTTTGCCCGCCATCAGCAACGGAATCCACGGCGTTTTGGTCGCCCGTTTCGGCTCGCCCATCGCCGCGAGCACGGCCGTGACGCTGTACGAAACGAGCCCAAGCGTCGCATCCGGCGTCTGGAGATATTGATAGGCGTCCGGCGAGGCGTCCACCTTGTCGGCGTCGAGGCCGGGAATCGGTAGCTCGGGCAGGTGGCGGATCAGCCCCATCTGGTAGAGCGAGATGACGGCCATCGAGCCCAACGCGACGAGCGAGAGGCCGACGACGGCGCGGCGGTTGGACAGCGAACCGTCGTCGCTGTGGCGCAGGGCGCGGCTGAGGGCAGCGGGTTTCATGGCGGTCAGTCGTTGGTGAGTCGCCCGGCCAGAAAGCCGACGAGGGCCAATCCGGCGACCGCAAGCGCGCCCCGGTGTTTGTTCGCCCAGAGCTGCGGGCTGCTGTCCATCGAGCGGGCGTCGAACCGACCGTGGGCCGAATAATACTCGGCGGGCATCGGCTCGAACAGGTTGTCCGGTCGCGGCTGGGCCGGCTCGTCGGTCTGTTGCGCGGCGAATCCGGCGTCACCGGCCAGATAATGGTCGAGCAGACCGGGGATGAACTTGTCGCCCAGAATGGCCTGCACAGCGGGCCAGCCGATGGTCAACTCGCGGCGGTTGGCGTGAGCGGCGAAGTGGATTCCTTCGGCGATGACCTCGGGCTGAAAAATCGGCGGGACCGGTTGCGCCCGGTTCGGCAGCCGCGAGCGGACCCAGTTGAACTGCGGCGTGTTGACCGCCGGAAGCTGAACCATCGTCAGCCGAACGTTGCTTTTTGCGTGGAGCAATTCGCTGTGGAGCGACTCGTTGAACCCCTGCAAGGCGTGCTTCGCCCCGCAGTAGGCCGATTGGAGCGGGATGCTGCGATATGCCAACGCGCTGCCGATCTGCACGATCATCCCCCGATCTCGCGGCAACATCCGGTTCAGCGCCGCGCGGGTGCCGTGGACGGCGCCCAAATACGTCACGTCGGTCACGCGGCGGAACTCCTCGGTCGTCATCTCGATGAACGGTGAGAAGACCGACGCCATCGCGTTGTTGATCCAGATGTCAATCGGCCCAAACGCTTCCTCGACGGCGGCGGCGGCCCGCTCGACCGCATCGGGGTCGGCCACGTCGGTCGGGATGCAGATCGCGGTTCCGCCGAGCGCCTCGACCTCGCGTTTGGCGCCTTCGAGCCCTTCCAGGCTGCGAGCCAGCAACCCGATCCGGGCGCCGTCTTTGGCGAACCGCTGCGCCACCGCGCGTCCCACGCCAGCGCTCGATCCCGTAATGACCACCACTTTGCCTTTGCCGTTCGTCGTTCCGTCGGCCATCGCTTCCCCCGTTTTGTGTTCGTAATCAGCGCTCAGTATGCCCCGGCGCCCTGTTTGGTTAACCCCGATCCGAGGGTGAGGGTTCGGTCGGGTCGATGACGGTGATCGTGATCGGTCCGCCGCCGTCGGTCGCGTTGTCGCTGTCGGTTGGGTGCAGCGAGAAGCGAATCTCGGCGCCGACCGGCAGATCGGCCGTCGGCAGGTCGAGTCGGTGCAGCCCGAGGCCGGGGTCGGCGGTGGGTTGTTCGGCGACCGGACCGCCGTTGAGCGTGAACCGAACGACCGTCGGGCCGTCGGTTTCGATCCGCAGTCGCTTGCCGACCGGGATCGTCCGGCGCGTTGCGTTCGGTCGCCAGAGTCGCGCGGGCGGATCGGGCACGTCGCCGGGCGGCATCGTCGGACCGTCGAACACCATCCCGTCTCGGAGCGAGCGGCGCAGCTTCAGGTACTCGGCGTGCGCCCAAACGAGCGGCATCGCCGAGCCGCTCGGGCGACCGAACTCAAGCTCGTGCTCGGGCACATCGGCGCTGTCCCAGATCTGTTCGGGCAGCATCAGCCCGGCGTTGGCGAACGACGCCATGACGGCTGTCAGCCGCCGCGCCTCGTGGATGTTGCCAGCGGCCAGTTCGTAGTGCGCCCGCTCGCCGGTCAGCAGCGGCCACGGTCGGCCACGGCCGGTGCCGTCGTAGGCGCTGCCGTCCTCGTGCTCGCCGTAGCCGTCGCCGTTGTAGCGGTGCCAAGCCGGACCGGTCGGCATCTCGACCTTCAACTCGCCGTCGATGATCCGAACCGTGTCGCGGATACGCGGGTCGTCGGCGCGGCGGAGGCCGAAGCGAACCAGCGCCAGCGCATCGGGGCTGATGAGATCGGCGACGCGGATTTTGCTCTCGCTGTCCGGTCGATTCCGCAGCGTGACGATGGCCTCGGCCCGGCCCGGCCCGTCGGGCGGCGCGTCGGGCGGGACGATGCGGACGTAATGCCCGGCGACGCCGTATTTCCGGTCGAGATCGGTGTCCGAGACGTAGGTCCACGCTTCAATCTCGCAGTCCCACAGGTCGGCATTTTCCCGCAGCAACCCGGCGACGGTGGGCCGACCGACCGCGTCGGCGATCTCGGCTCCGGCCCGCAGGGCGCCGATCTCGACGGCGAGGGTGAACGGCGAGAAGCCGCTGTTCTCCTCCCAGCGGTCCTGATCGGTGGTCGGTCCGTGGCGCAGCAGATACTCGAGCGCTTGCCGGATCATCGGCCAGAAGCCGCGCAGGTCCTCATCCGACAGCGTTCGCTCGCGCCACGCCTGCACGGTCAGCATGATCGGCAGGCCGACCTCGTCCAGTTGTACGCCATGCCAGTACGGCGTCCCGTTGATCCATGCGTTCTGCGCCCAATGGCC
>JBBSVG010000353.1:0-4056 GCA_038233775.1 Bacteroidota bacterium
CCGAAATCCATTCCCTGAAAAATCAGCTTCTTGCCGGGATGTGTCCACAGGTAGCCGAATAGGGCGCGGACGTTGGCGAACTTCTGCCACAGATCGCCCGGCATCTTCTCGAGCAAGCTGCCTTTTAGGTGAACGACTTCGTCGTGCGACAGGGCGAGGATGAAGTTCTCGTTGAAGGCGTAGAGCAGCGAGAACGTGAGCTGGTTGTGGTGGAAGGTGCGGTGGATCGGGTCGCGTTTGAAGTACGCAAGTGTATCGTTCATCCACCCCATATTCCACTTGAAGGTGAACCCGAGTCCGCCCAAATAGACCGGCCGCGAGACCATCGGCCACGAGGTCGATTCCTCGGCCACCGTGATCGCGCCCGGCGCGTGCTCGTGGACCAGCACGTTCATCCGCTGCAAGAAAGAGATCGCTTCGAGGTTCTCGCGGCCACCGTAGGCGTTCGGCACCCACTCGCCCGGCTGCCGCGAGTAATCGAGGTACAGCATCGACGAGACGGCATCGACCCGCAACCCGTCGATGTGGTAGAGCCGCAGCCAGTAGAGCGCGTTCGAGAGCAGGAAATTCCGCACCTCGCGGCGACCGAAGTTGAACACGTTCGTTCCCCAGTCGGGGTGCGTCCCTTGTCGCGGGTCGGCGTGTTCGTAGAGCGCGGTGCCGTCGAAGCTGGCGAGTCCGTGCGGGTCGCGGGGGAAATGGGCCGGCACCCAGTCGAGCAGCACGCCGATCCCAGCCCGGTGCAGCGTATCGACGAAGCGCATGAAGTCTTTCGGCGAGCCGAACCGCGAGGTCGGCGCGTAGTAGCCGACGACCTGATAGCCCCAACTTGGGTCGTACGGGTGCTCGCTGACCGGCATCAACTCGATGTGCGTGTAGCCGTGGGCGCCGACGTAGTCGACCAGCCCGCGAGACAGATCGTCGTAGGTCAAAAACCCGTTCGTCTCGGGCACCCGCGCCCACGAGCCCAAATGAACCTCCAGAATCGAGATCGGCTGGCACAGCGGATCGGCAGCAGCGCGGGCCGTCATCCACTCGTCATCGCCCCACTCGAACCCGGCCAGATCGGCGACAACGTTGGCCGTCTTGGGTCGAACCTCGGCTTGGAAGCCATACGGATCGGCCTTGTCGAGCCGCCGACCGTCTGGGGCGAGCAGGCTGAACTTGTACACGTCGCCCGACGTCAGCCCCGGAATGAACAGCTCCCAGATCCCGCTGCCGCCCGAGCGACTCATCCCGTGGACCCGGACATCCCACGCGTTGAAGTCGCCGACAACGCTGACCTGTTGCGCGTTCGGCGCCCAGAGCGCGAAGTGGACGCCCGAGGTGCCGTCGAGCGTGAGTGGATGGGCGCCGAGCTTGTCATAGGCGTGCAGGTGCTCGCCTTCCGAGAGCAGGTGCAGATCGAACTCGGACAACTGCCCGCCGAAGGCATACGGATCGGCTGCCGACCACTGCTGGCCGTGGTGACCTTCGAAGTCGAGCCGGTACGCCGTCACGGTGCCCGGCACGTCAGCCTCGAACAGGCCCGGCGCGTCGGCCACGGCCGTCATCGGCATGTCGGTTTTGGGCGTCTTGAGCCGAACCCGCTGGGCGCCGGGGTGAAGCACCCGCACCGTCGTCATGGACGACTTACCCTTCTTCCAATGGTGCGGACCCAGCACGTCGCGCGGGGCGCCGTGGGTGCCGGAGAGCAAAGCCTGAACGGTTCCGGAGTCGAGCATAACAGGTCCGTTGGTGAATGCTGAAGGATCGAGACGTGGGGTAAAGGTAAGACCTTTGACGATTGACCGACGCGCCTAACTCCGGTCAGGTGGTGAATATGGCGCAACGCCCGTCAACCGTCTGCGAACACGGGTGTTTAAAATAGGCCAAAATCAGCTTCTGACGATGGATTCTCGGCGATCTTAGCGGCTGGCGCGCAACTGGCGATGGGTTTTGACCGGTCAGGCTTGCCCTCGACTGTGACCGTTCGCCCTTACCTGTTCGATCACATGCGCATCCTCATCACCGGCGGGGCCGGGTTCGTCGGGTCGCAGTTGGCGGTGCGGTTCCGTGAGCAGGCGGGCGCCGAGGTGGTGGCGTTCGACAACCTGCGGCGGCGCGGGGCGGAACTGAACCTGCCGCTGTTCCGCTCGCTCGGGATCGGCTTCGTCCACGGCGACATCCGTCAACTGGCCGATCTCGACGATCTGAGCGGCGCATTCGATCTCGTCATCGACGCTTCGGCTGAACCGAGCGTGCTGGCCGGATTCGACGGGTCGCCTCAATACGTGCTCCAGACGAACCTCGTCGGCACGCTGAACTGTCTTGAGTTCGCCCGACGCCGGTCCGGCGGCTTCGTGTTCCTCTCCACCTCTCGCGTTTACTCCATCGCCCCACTTCGGTCGATTGGGTTGATTGAAGCCCCGACCCGATTTGAACTGGACGAGATCCAGTCGGTCAGCGGCGTCGGTCCGACCGGGATCGACGAGGCGTTTCCGACCCATCTGCCGCGCTCGCTCTACGGCGCGACGAAGCTGGCCTCCGAACTGATCGTGCAGGAATACGCTGCGATGTACGGGCTTCCAGCCGTGATCAACCGTTGCGGCGTCATCGCCGGAGCGGGTCAGTTCGGCAAGGTCGATCAGGGCATCTTCACGCTCTGGGTGGCCCATCATCACTTCGGCCGACCGCTGACCTACACCGGATTCGGCGGGTCCGGCAAGCAGGTGCGCGACCTGCTTCACCCGGCCGATCTGTACGCGTTGCTCACCCGACAGATCGACGCGCTGGGACAACTCTCCGGCGGCGTCTTCAACGTCGGCGGCGGACGGGGTTGCTCGACGTCGCTGGTGGAGTTGACCGCGCTGTGCCGTGAGGCGACCGGTCGCGAGGTGCCCGTCGGCTCGCAGGCCGACAGCGCATCGGTCGATGTGCCGCTCTATCTATCGAACACCGACGCCGTTCATGCGGCCACCGGCTGGCGACCGAGCCGGACGGCGGGTGACATCGTCGGCGAGATTGCCGATTGGCTGCGGACCGAAGAAACCTCACTCAAGCCGCTGTTTACATAGATTTTTTGCTGAGGAGTGGGATATGTCCGTCGCCGTCGTGACCGGGTCGGCCGGGTTGATCGGCAGTCAGGCCGTTCGGTTTCTCCACGAGCAGGGGCTTGAGGTGGTCGGGATCGACAACCACCTGCGCGCCTACTTCTTCGGCGATGACGGCTCGACCGTTTGGAACAGCGACGGGTTGCGCCGCGATCTGCCGCGCTATACCCATCACGAGCTTGATATTCGCGATCAGGCTGGCGTCACGTCGCTGTTTCGCCGCTACGGACCCGATCTCCGGCTGGTCGTCCACGCCGCCGCCCAGCCGAGCCACGACTGGGCGGCCCGCGAGCCGGTCACCGACTTCACCGTCAACGCCAACGGGACGTTGAGTTTGCTCGAAGCGACCCGGCAGACGGCGCCCGAAGCGACGTTCATCTTCACCTCGACCAACAAGGTTTACGGCGATACGCCGAATGGGCTGCCGCTCGTCGAGCGCGAGACGCGGTGGGAACTCGATCCGACCCATCCCTACGCCGAGCACGGGATCGACGAGTCGATGTCCATCGACCAGTCGAAGCACAGCCTGTTCGGGGTGAGCAAGATCGCCGCCGACGTGATGACGCAGGAATATGGGCGCTATTTCGGGATGAACACCGGCGTCTTTCGCGGTGGTTGCCTGACCGGTCCGGCGCACTCCGGGGCCGAACTGCACGGCTTTCTCGCCTATCTCGTCAAGTGCGCGCTCGCCGACAAGCCGTACACGATCTACGGCTACAAGGGCAAGCAGGTGCGCGACAACATCCACTCGGCCGATCTGGTCAGCGCGTTCTGGCAGTTCCACCAGTCGCCGCGACCCGGCGCCGTGTACAACATCGGCGGCTCGCGTCACGCCAACTGCTCGGTGCTCGAGGCCATCGCCTTGATCGAGCAACTGACCGGCAAGCAACTGCGCTACACGCTCTCCGACGACGCCCGCTCCGGCGATCACATCTGGTGGATCAGCGACGTGCGCCGGTTCCAG
>JBBSVG010000354.1:0-4045 GCA_038233775.1 Bacteroidota bacterium
GATCAACCCGACGACGGGTAACAAAATCGCCAACGAGACCAACCTCGCCTACGATCCGACCGATGCGAACGCGGCGATCAACCCCTCGGTCTCCGGTGCGGCCTACACCAACTCAACGCCCGGTCTGCCAGCGCCGGCTTCGACGCGGCTGTTCGCCGTCGAGAACACCCAGAACACGCTTGTCGTGATCGGCTCGACTGGTGGCACCATCGCCGCGCCGGGGTCGCCCAACGGCGGTCGGCTCTTCACCGTCGGCACGCTTCACATCGGCAGCATCGTCGGGCCGGTGCTCGACATCACCAGTGAATCCGACTTCGACATCGACCAGTTCGGCACCGCTTATCTCGCCGCGCAGCCGAATGGCGGGTTAAACAGCCTCTACCGGGTCAATTTGACCACGGCGGTGGCGACGTTCATCGGCCAGATCGGTAACAACCCCCAGGGCACCGACATCAACGATTTCACCATCGTCAACGGCTTGTCGGACGCGCCGCTGCCGGTCGAGCTGTCGTCGTTCTCGGGCTCGGCTCGCAACGGCGCGGTTCAGCTCTCGTGGGCGACCGCGACCGAGCTTGACAACGCCGGGTTCGCCGTGCTTCGCGGCGGCGTCGAGATCGCCACGTTCCGCGCCACCCCGGCGCTCGTCGGCGGCGGGACGACCTCGCAGGGTCGCGCCTATGGCTACACCGACGCGCGGGTTCAGCCGGGCCAGTCGTACACCTACACGCTCCGCTCCTACGACGTGTCGGGCACGACGCACGACTACAAGCTGACCGCTACGGTCGAGGTGACCGGCGCAGCCGCGCTGCCGGCGCAGTTCCGCCTGCACGAAGCGGCGCCGAACCCGTTCAACCCGACGACCTCGCTGCAACTCGACCTTCCGCAGTCGGCGGTCGTGACGGCGGTTGCCTACAACGCGCTCGGTCAGGCGGTGCGGACGCTGGTCAACGGCCAGACGATGTCGGCTGGCACCCAGACGGTCGGTTTCGCCGCCGACGGGTTGCCGTCGGGCGTGTACATGGTCCGCGTGACGGCCGTCAGCAACGGTCAGACGGCGGTCCAGTCGCAGCGCGTCTCGCTGGCGAAGTAAACCGTCGGGCGACAGTTGTCGCCAGATGAAGTCCAGCTCACCCCCGGCGTGTCGGTCGCGTCGGGGGTGAGTTGTCTTCAGACGGTTGATTGGAGATGGGTTCGAGATCGGATCGAACTGGTCCCGGCGACTGCTATATATAAGACGCGCGAGAAAGATTAAATTTACAATCACTTGGAACGAGCAATCTGTTTCGCGACCTTACCACGTACAAGAGCACTGAAAGCCGGACGATTCGCACAATCGGCCGGCCTTCACAACGGTGAATCGGGCATCGGCACAAGGCCGGCGGCTCGGCAAACCGTCATGTTGGACGGAGGGTCGTCTGATGAAGATGCGTACATCTCTCAAGCGTGGCCTCGGGCTGGCTGCCGCAGGGCTGCTGACGCTCGGCATGGCAGATCAGGCACAGGCGCAGTTCACCCGCGCCGTGGCCCTTGTTGGGGGCGACGTGCTGTTCGAGTTCGACGTGACGGCGCCAGGCACGCTGTTCGGTCCGGTGCTGATTGACAACAACGATTTTGTCGGCAACGGAGCTGGCGAGCTGCTGATCGGGATCGACTTCCGCGCCAACGGCGGCGCGCTCGTTGGCGTCTCCAACCAGAACCGGCTCTACAGCATCAACCGGACGACGGGTGACCTGACCCAGCTCTCCCCTGGCGCCGCTGCGTTCACGCCTGGCATCGCCGGCACCGCCTTCGGGTTCGATTTCAACCCGACCGTTGACCGCATCCGGCAGGTGAGCGATGCCACACAGAACCTGCGGCTCAACCCGAACACTGGGCAAGTGGCATCCGTAGATGGCACGCTGGCGTATGAGGGCACCGACATCAACGCGGGCGCCACGCCGAGCATCGTCGCGGCAGGCTACACCAACTCGTACGCAGGCGGCCCCAACCCGCAGGTGCCGACGCGGACCACGGCGCTCTACTACCTCGACTCGGACCTGAACATCCTTGCCACCACCGGCACGGGCGGCGCCAACGGTGGCGTCATCGTCACGGTGGGTCAGACTGGCTTCAACTTCACCGACAACAGCCATCTGGATATCACCAGCAACGCCACCGGTACGGTCAACATCGCCTACGCGGCGCTGGAAGTCGGCGGCTTCACCGGCCTGTACAGCATCAACTTGGGCACCGGCTTGGCGACGCCCATCGGCCAGATCGGCAACGGCGGCGTGCTTGATGACTTCGCCATCGTCAACGCCGCTTCCGACGCGCCGCTGCCGGTCGAGCTGTCGTCGTTCTCGGGCAGCAACGTCAACGGCGCGGTTCAGCTCTCGTGGGCGACCGCGACGGAGCTTGACAACGCTGGCTTCGCCGTGCTTCGCGGCGGTGTCGAGATCGCCAGCTTCCGGGGCACCCCGGCGCTCGTCGGCGGTGGAACGACCTCGCAGGGTCGCAGCTACGGCTACACCGACGCACGAGTCGTGGCGGGCCAGTCGTATACCTACACGCTCCGCTCCTACGACGTGTCGGGCACGACGCACGATTACAAGCTGACCGCTACGGTCGAGGTCAACAACGGCACCGGTTCGGCGAATCTGCCGGGTGAGTTCCGTCTGCACGAAGCAGCGCCGAACCCGTTCAACCCGACGACCTCGCTGCAACTCGACCTGCCGCAGTCGGCGGTCGTGACGGCGGTCGCCTACAACGCGCTCGGCCAAGCGGTGCGGACGCTGGTCAACGGCCAAACGATGTCGGCTGGCATCCAGACGGTCGGGTTCGCCGCCGACGGGTTGCCGTCGGGCATGTACGTGATTCGGGTGACGGCCGTCAGCAACGGCCGGACGGCGGTTCAGGCGCAGCGCGTCTCGCTGGCGAAGTAAGCTGCACCGCAGGGCAACAACAGGCGCGGCGGTCGGGGAAACTTCCTCCGGCCGCCGCGCTCGTGTTCAGCCGAATGATCTATGGCTGGACGAGACGAAAGCTCAGGTTGAGCCCATAAACCGCGCTCAGCGACCGATCCAGATTGAGCCCGAGCGGGTGACAGAAACGAAAACCGGGGCGAACAGAACCCATCCAACGCCCCACATCGAGGCTGAGCTGGTTGACCGTTCGGTTGCCGATATCCCCCACGCCGTCGCCATCGTAAACGCCAGTGACACCCACGAGAATCCGCGTCCGGCCGTTGTCGAACCCGACGTAGGTTCCGTAGCCTAAATAGGTGCGGCTCGTGAGGAGTGGATTCTCGTCGCCGATGTAGATCACCCGTCTCGGCGCCAGACGCATCGCGAGTATGGCGCCCTTCTCAGCGTGCAGGCGGAGTTTGATCGCTCCTTGCAGCGTCAGATAACGGTCCAGAAACATCTCTAGCCGGTCGAAGTCGGCGAGCAGCCCGACGACCTGATAGGGGCCGCTCTTGGCCAGCGGTGGACGAATCCCGATCTCGCCCTCGGCCGAGGCTCCATCTTCCTCTACGGCCTGGGCCACGAGTCCGAAATAGGGATTCCCGATGCCGTTATTCGACGAGTGATTTTCTGCGAAATGGGCAAACGGAACATCACCGACCACCGCGATCCGAGCGTTGATGGGAATGCGCATGGCAAGCTCATACATCGCGGAAAGAAAGGTCAACTCGTCTCGCACCTGCGGATCGGGTTTCAGCACCCCAATCGAGATATTTGGCTCGGACAGATCCCACAAGGTCTGCGCTTGAACGGGCGCCGCAGCGGCGAGCAGACAGAACGCAGCGGTGGCTTGAGCGGTGTGTCGAGTCATAACAGGGTGTGGTTTGGGTGGGACAGCGACCGACCGATTCAGGCCGAATCGAGCGGCGCCGGTCGGGAGGTGGCCGAACCGGTCAGCGTCAGGGCGACGCCGGTGAGGACAATCAGACCGCCCACGAGCGTCACGGCGGCTGGGCGCTCGCCGAGCAGCGTCCACGCCAGCACCGTCGCACCGACCGGTTCGCCAAGCGTCGCAACCGCCACAGCCGAAGCCGGTAGCGCCC
>JBBSVG010000355.1:0-4044 GCA_038233775.1 Bacteroidota bacterium
CGATCTGGCCGGTGTAGGCGCCCGGCGCCGTCCCGGTCACATATGTCAGCGATTCCTTGAAGATAGATCATTAAAGCGTCACGGGAGTTGAATCAGGTTACGTGAGATCCCGTGCTATGGACCATCCCGCCCTTGCGCACACATATGTGATACTACTCCGTTATATATAAACACATCATCAGCGAATCCAAAAAGTTTTCCCCAGATGTCACCTCCAAAATATCGGTATCGCAAGTATTGATGGCCCTGCTCCGTGACTACATCAATTTTCTCTGGTTGATGCTTTAGAGAGTCAAGCTTCTCACAACTATCGCCTAACAATATAACATAAGTTTCCTTGATATTCATGTTCGACTCTTCACTCTGCCTCATGATTATATAATTAGCGCATTTGACGTCGCTTGCAAAAACCAAAATATCATACCCATCATTATTACTATAATATCGAACAAAACCTGTCGCGGCCCCTGGGTATATATCTTTGACCCATTTCGTCGTTGCACAACCCCCTAAAATCATGGAAACTAAGAATAATATTTGCGAGAACTTAAAAAAATAAAATATTTTTTTCGACCTAAATTCTTGGCAACTATAAGTTGATGAGAAGTCGAGGCAGAGCAGTTTCGTGCCTATGAGCACTATAAATTGGAATTGCTTCATTAAATTGGCCTTTGCAACACCCAATTCATTTGAACTTTCGAGTAGGATATTTTTCATGGCAACGAACCCTGATAGGCTGCATTGATTACTGGGGTT
The DNA here is from genome assembly GCA_038233775.1 of Bacteroidota bacterium. Classification (GTDB taxonomy): domain Bacteria; phylum Bacteroidota; class JBBSVG01; order JBBSVG01; family JBBSVG01; genus JBBSVG01. The sequence goes on from JBBSVG010000355.1 coordinate 757, forward strand.
GACAGCAGAGCGGAAGGCTCAGATCATCGCCCAGCATCCGCGTGTCATAGTTCAGCGAGTACCAGCCGTTGCTGCCCAGCATCTCGAGATAAACGGCGTGTCGGGGCTGGGCAGCAGGCAGCGACTGGCCTTGGGCAACCGACGCACCCATCGACACGGCTCCGAGGCCGAGCAGCAGCAAGGTTGTTTTCATGGCAAACCCCTATGTGAAAGTGGAAAAGGAACATTGAGACGGGCGGCGTCGCAGTGGGGACACCTATTCAGGTGATCTTTCGAGGCTCGGCACCATCACAACGAGCCCGCTCGCGACGGCGTAGCGATGAAAATCCGCCGGGTTGAGCGTGAGCAGCCGCTGGATGCCATGCGTCTGCATCCAAGCGACGAGCCGAGCGTCGTGAACCTGCACCCCGGAGACGCCGACGGTCTGAACCAACGCTCGCCAAGCCGGATACAGCGCGGGTGTCTCCGGCAACATCGTGAACAGCTCGTCGAGCAAATCAAGCTGTGTCGCCGCTTCGGTTGGGGTCAGCCCGAAGCCATTCCGGTTGGCGGGCCGAGTCGCCACGTTCCAGAACTCGACCGCATTCTGCGGCGCGAAGTAAAGGGTGACACCTTCCGCTCGAAGTTGTTCGACGTGACGAACCACCCGACCATTCAAGGCGTCAGCGGGTTGAGCATACCGCAGCAAGATATTCGTATCCAGCAGGACAGTGCTCATTCCCGATACATCGTCTCGCGGCGAGTTGCCTCGTCGGACAGCGGCGGGACGGAATCGGGCAGCAGCGACCAGAGCGCCTTCATGGCCGCCAAGCGCTTGAGGTCTGACTGCGGGAGAGAAGTCACCTCCCGGTACATCGTCTCGCGACGAGTCGCTTCATCCGACAGCGGCGGGACCGAATCGGGCAGCATGGAACCGAGCGCGGTCAGACGGGCGCTCCACGCGTCACGGTCCGCTCGGTCACGTTCCGCTTGGTCGGCCAGCGTGAGCAGATAGGCGGCGACGGTCTGGCCGCGAGCGGCGGCCCGCTCGGTTAGCTGGGCCGCTTGGGCGTCGGGCAGATCGAGGGTGATGGTCATTGGGTGCACTCCGGGTCGGTTACACGAGCGATGTCGGCCAGCGCTCCAAGATCTCGGCCATCGAGTCGCCACCGAACTTCTCCAGCACGGCGTCGGCGAGCGCGGCGCAGATCGCGTTCTCGGCGATGACGGCGCAGGCCGGGACGGCGCAGGTATCCGAGCGCTCGATGTGCGCCTTCGCCTCGGCGCCGGTCGTCGTATCGACCGAACCGAGCGGGTTCATTAGGGTCGCAATCGGCTTCATCACGGCCCGCAGAACGAGCGGTTCGCCGTTGGTCATCCCGCCCTCGGTCCCACCGGCGCGGTTGGTCAGGCGGCCGATCCCGTCACCGGCCCGACCGTCGGCGGCGGTTGTCATCGCATCGTGAACTTGGCTGCCGGGCAAGAGGCCGGCCTCGAACCCAAGCCCGAACTCGACGCCCTTGACGGCGTTGATCGAGAGGATCGCTTGGGCCAGCCGACCGTCGAGTTTGCGGTCCCAGTGGACGTACGAGCCGAGTCCGATGGGCAGCCCGGTCACGATCACCTCGAAGATCCCGCCCAACGTGTCGCCGGCCTTCTTGGCCCGGTCAATGGCCGCGATGGCGGCGGTTTCGGCGGCGGGATCGAGCATCCGAACCGGACTGCGGTCGGCGGCGTCGGTCATCGACTCGGCGTGACCGGCGTCGAGCAGCTCGAGCAATTGCGGCAGCGGTTGGGTCCGGTCAAGCGCCCGCCCGTCGGGTCCGATGGCGACGACGTGCGAGCCGACCCGGATGCCGAGTTCGCGCAGCATCTGTCGGCAGACGGCGTTCAGCGCGACCCGCATCGTCGTTTCCCGTGCGCTGGAGCGCTCCAGCACGTTGCGGATGTCGTCGAAGCGATACTTCTGCATCCCGGCCAGATCGGCGTGGCCGGGTCGCGGGATCGTCACCTTTTTGATCGTGACGTCGGTTGGCTCGGCCTCGACGGCCATCTTCTCGGTCCAGTTTTTCCAGTCGCGGTTCTCGACCAGCAGCGACACCGGCGAACCGAGCGTCAGGCCGAAGCGGACGCCCGAGAGGATGCGGGCGCGGTCGGTTTCGATCTTCATCCGGTTGCCGCGCCCGTGGCCTTGTTGCCGACGAGCCAACTGGTGGTCGATATGCTCGGCGCGGAGCGCGAGTCCGGCCGGGACGCCTTCGACGATGCCAACGAGGGCGGGACCGTGGGATTCACCGGCGGTGAGGAAACGGATCATGTCGCGAAACCAAGTGAGCGAAAACGGGGAGCGCTGAAGATAGCGCCGGGCCGGGCACAAAAAACCCCCGAGCGGTGCGCCCGAGGGTTTTTCTGAAATCGAACGGCGACGGTTACTTGCCGGTCGCAGCGCCGACCGTGAGCGTCACGTAGGTCGCCGACACGTCGCCGGAGCGCGGATCGCGGCGCTTGACCCGGAGCAGCAGCACGTCGCCGGGCTTGGCCTTCGAGACGATGGCCTGAAACTCCTTCGGGCTGTTGACCGCCGTCCGGTTCGCTTCGACGATCACGTCGCCGGGGAAGATCTCCTTGCCGTACGAGATCCCGCCCGTCTGCCGGACGAGCACGCCGCCCGACAGGCCGTAATCGCTCTTGGTCTGCGCGTCCAACCCGGCGACGGTCAGGCCGAGCGTCGGCATCGTCGTCGCGCCCTTGTTGGCGTCGGCAGTCGGTTCGGGCTCGTCGTCGGCATCCTGCGAGGCGTCGGCGGTCTCATCGGCCCGCGCCTTCAACGTCACGCGCACCGTGATCGGCTTGCCGTCGCGGATGATGGCGACCGCGACCACATCGCCGGGATGCTTGGTCGCGACGGTCGCTTGGAGCGAGTTCGGCGTCGGCGTCGAGCGGCCATCGACCGAGAGGATCACGTCGCCGATCTTGACACCGGCCGCTTTGGCGGCGCCGTCGGCCATCACGTCATCGACGAGCACGCCCTCGATCCGGTCCAAGTGCATCGCCTGGGCGATATCGGACGTGACCGGCTTGATCTGCACGCCGATGTAGCCTCGGTTGATCTTGCCGTTCTTGATCAGGTCGTCGGCGACCGACCGAGCGAGGTTGATCGGGATGGCGAAGCCGTAGCCCTCGAACACGCCAGTGTGGGTCGCGATGGCCGCGTTGATCCCGACCAACTGCCCGGCGGTGTTGACCAGTGCGCCGCCGGAGTTGCCCGGATTGATCGCCGCGTCGGTCTGGATGAAGTCGTCCACGCCG
>JBBSVG010000356.1:0-4041 GCA_038233775.1 Bacteroidota bacterium
CGAGCAGCCCGGCTTGCATCTCGGCTCCGCCGAGCTTCTCGCCCAGCCAGTAATCCATGACGAAGCAGATGTGACGTGGCACCGTCATAGCGCCCTGACCGATTCATCCTCGGTCAGCTCCGCCGAACGGTGCAGCCCGAGCGATGCGCCATCGGGCAGGGTCAGCAATCGATCCATCATCTGCTCGAACCGCCGGGTCTGGGTCTGCTCGGCAAACGTGGTGCTGACCCAGGCCCGCCCCGCCCGACCCATCCCGGTCCACCGCTCCCGCTCGGCCAGCGCCCGACGCAGAACGGCCTCCAGAACCGGCACGTTCCGCTCCGGCACCAGCCAGCCGGTTTCACCGTCGCGGACGATCTCCGGGATGCCCGCGTGGACCGTGCTGATGACCGGCAGCCCTCTGGCCTGCGCCTCGATCAGGGCGTTGGGCGTGTCTTCCTGATCGGCCCAGCGCATACTCGTCACGCTCGGCAGGACGAACAGGTCAATCTCGGCCAATAGCGCCGCGACGCCGTCTTGCGACTGCCAGCCGTGCAAGGTGATCCGCTGCCGGATGCCGTCGGGCAGTTGCTGAATCTGCTGCTCGATTTGCGGCCGCAGCGGTCCATCGCCGACCAAGTCATAGCGCAACTCGGGGTGATCGGCTGCGACTCGGGCAAACGCCTCAATCGCGTGCCGATGCCCCTTCTTCTCCACCAGCCGCGCCACCGAGATCAACCGCACCGGACCCGTGGCCGGTCGCGGCGGCAAGAGATCGAAGCGGTCCAGATTGATCCCAAGCGGGTGCACGACGAGCTTCTCGACCGGACAACCGAGGGCTATCAGACAGTCGCGGGAATACTCGCTCAGCGTCAGGATCAGATCGGCCCGGCGGAATACCTCGTCGTACACATCGACGCCGTTCTGCCGGACGTAGCCGGAGAAGTCGTTGCCGTGGAATGAGACGACGAACTTCATCGCCGGAAACAGGTCTTTTATGCCGATCAGACGTCGGGCGACGGAGCCAAAGTGGACATTGAACACATCGAACGGGCCGTGCTCAGCGAGAAAGTTGGCCGTTCTGAGCAGTTGCGCCGCCGGATCGGACGGGGTACGGATGAGTTGAATCGCCGTCGCAACGCCCACCCGGCCCGCGCCCCGCGCCAACGTCACCAGATCGGCCAGTCGGCCCATCCGGCGGCCCCGGTAGCTCGTCCGCTCGAGCAGGCCGTTCTGCACGATGTCGCCCTGCACCTGCGCCTCGTCCCAACCGCCGCGAGCGAGAATGCGCACATCGTGTCCCCGACCAAGCAGCCCGATGACCTGATTGGTCACAGCGGTGTCGCTGCTCGTCGGATAGGAGGTCACACCGAAGAGTAGCTTCAAAAGACGAGTCTCTGAAACTGGAACCGGTGCACTCATGGGCTCGGGCTTTTTCAATCTCATGCTACTCAACACCAGCATGTGCAACCAGAGAACGATACAACTCCACCAGCTGGTGATTCAATTTGCGACTGTCAAACTCTGCCTCCACATACGCGCGACCAATGCGACCCATTTCCGGCCACTGCTCAGGATGCTCAATCAGATAGATCAATTGCTCTGCCAACCCGGCCACATCGCGTTCCGGCACAAGCAGCGCGCTCTGACCCGGCACCACGCTCTCCGGGAACCCGTTGTGCTCGGTTGCGACCACGGGAAGTCCACACGCCTGCGCCTCCTGCAACACCACACCCTGACTCTCTTGATCTCCATTGGGGGCCGTATGGCTGGTCATCAGGTAGAGATCGGCTTGGTCGTAAATCTCGGCCAGTTGCTCTTTGGTGCGCACACCGAGCAATTCCACATTGTCTTGCAGCTTCAAGTCAGCGATCAGCGCTTCCATTTCGGATCGAGCTTGCGGGGTCGAGCCACCGGCGAGCCACCAGCGCACGTCAGGAAAGCGGTCGGCAACCAGCCGAATCGCTCGTGCGGCATCCGGTAGCCCTTTCTTCTCAACCATCCGAGCAACAGTCAGGATAGTGATCGGCCGACTCGGGTCGCGGTGGCGCTCTCGAAACCGATAGAGGTCAGGCTCCATCCCGAGTCTCAGCTTATGCACCTTCTCAGGGGGACACCCGAGCCTGATCAAGCAACCACGCGTATACTCGCTAGGCACCAGGACTGCGTCCGCCTGCGCAAATAGTGCTTGGTAATAATCATTGCCCTTGAGCCTCGGCATTACCGAATAATCGTAGCCGAGAAAAGAAACCACGAACGGTACATCAGGGAAAATCTCCTTGAGAAACAACATACCCACGCCATGCATCCCGAACTGGGCGTGAAACACATCGTAGCGCCGCTCCAGAAACGGCTCCATCCGGTAGAACACGTTCAGGTTGAGGGCTTCTCTGCCATGCCGACCGGGGTTGAGCGAACTGAGCAAGCGGCCGAATCCGGGTCGGCCGAGGTGGCTGAACAGGTGACCGGGGAAGCGCAGCATCCGCTGGATGGGGGCCAAGGCCAGACGACTGTAGGTCGTCCGCTCGGCCAGTCGATACCGGGCCACCTTCTCGTGAGTTATCGCGTCGTGGGGATCGAACCCGGCCACGATGTCCACCTGAAGGCCGGCATCAAGCAGACCTGTGATTTGGTCGAGGATGAACGTTTCGCCGAGCACCGGAAACCGGCTGACCAACTGTGCGACTCTCATAGCTGTCCTAATTTCTCCAACGCTACACCGTGGACTCGGGCGACGCCGACCGGCCGCGCACCCCTGACAACGCCAAGCGGACAACAGCACCGAGCGTGTCCTTCACCGGTGCCCCACCGAACGCACCGCTTCGAAGCTGCCCCATCGCCTCGCCGAACTGACCGAGTCGGCCGAGTTTGACGGCGTCCTTCAACCGCAGCCGGGCGATGGCCTGGCGCATCTCGCCTCGCTGGGCAGCCGTCAGCCACGACACCTCGGCCAGCAACGACGACATCATGCTGATCAGCACGCCCTCGCCGCGACCCGACCAGTAGGCCTGCTCGTCCTCTGTGCCCCGGTGCTGCCTCGACTGGTTGAGCGTGATTTGGCCCTCGTGGATGCGGGTGACAGCGACCGCTTCGGGGATCGAGTGGATCGGGTAGCGCGCCGCAAGTCGGAAGGTAAAGTGCCAGTCTTCCGCAAGCTGTCGCCCCTCGTCGAACCAGCCGATCTGATCGATGCACGAGCGCCGAAACACCAGCGTCGGGATGTACATGAAGTGGTAGCGACTCGGGTCGCGGACGATGGGCTCGAACTGTCGGCCGGTGATGGCGGCCTCAGGCGGACGCTTCAGCCCGAGATCGCGCCCGTCCATCGACTCCATCCGCAGGTTGCCGCACGAGGCAGCGAACTCGGGGTGCGCCTCAAGGAAAGCGACCTGCTGCTCCAGTTTGGTCGGCAGCCAGAAGTCGTCGGAGTCGAGAAACGCGATCAGATCGCCGGTCGCCAGCCGCATCCCGTGGTTGCGCGCCGCCGCTGCCCCGGCGTTGGGCTGCCGAATGTAGCGGACGCGCTCACCGAACTCGCGGCGCACCAGTGCTTCCGTCTCGTCGGTCGAGCCATCGTCGATGACGAGGATCTCGTCGGGTTGCCGCGTCTGGACCAGCACACTGCGAAGCGCGGCGCCGATCAGGTGCGCCCGGTTGAAGGTCGGGATGACCACGCTGACGGTCAACATCGGCGCGGCGGGGATCATCGGGTCGCCTCCGGACCCGGAACCGTATCGAGACCGAGTTGCTGCAGATACGGCTTCAGGCCCCGGCTCACCGCGTCGAGCGTGTAGGTCGTCTCGATCAGCGCCCGGCCGGCCCGACCCATCTCGGCCGCCCGAACCGGGTCGCCGAGCAGCGTCACAATCGCGTCGGCCATCTCGGCCGGTGCCTCGGCGACCAGCCAGTGCCGACCCTGCTCCGCCGGGATCCCTTCCGCCCCGACGGGTGTCGTCACGACCGGACGGCCACAGGCAAACGCCTCGAGCGCCTTCATCTTGACGCCGCTGCCGTAGCGCAGCGGGACGATGCTGACCGTGCTCTCGGCCACGTAGCGGACGA
>JBBSVG010000357.1:0-4036 GCA_038233775.1 Bacteroidota bacterium
CACCCGGTTCACCCCCCCGCTCGGCTTCGCCGGCTGCCCCCCGCCGGGGGGCGGTTTTTAGGTCAAACCTGTCTGAATACCGCTCTAGCTTCTTCGCTGATCGCTCCCATGCCCCATCACCTCGGCCGCCGAATCTTCCTCAGCACCCTCGGAACCGCTGCTGCCGCCGTCGCGGGTGGCGTGGCGTGGGGACGGTTCAAGCTGTCGGTGCCGGGCTGGTCGGGACCGACGAGCGACCATTTCGACGGGACGCAGTTCCATTTCCCCGGCGAGACGCCCGGCGGACGCGGGCTGGGCGACGTGCTCCGCTGGCAGATCGAGCGCGATCCGGGGCCGTGGAGCGACGAGAGCGTCTCGCCCGAACCGGGTCCGCCGCCGCCCGCCCGAGTCGGCGCCGGTGCGGCTCGGGTCACGGTCGTCAACCACGCGACGGTGCTGATTCAGGCCGACGGGTTCAACGTGCTGACCGACCCGATCTGGTCGGAGCGCGCCAGCCCGGTCGGGTTCGCCGGACCCAAGCGGCACCGGGCACCGGGGCTGCGGTTCGACGATCTGCCGCCCATCGACCTCATCCTGCTGTCGCACAACCACTACGACCATCTCGACCTGCCGACGCTGCATCGACTCGTCGCCCGCGACCAACCGAAGCTCGTCACCTCGCTCGGCAACCGGGCGTATCTGGAGGCCGAAGGCATCCCCGTCACCGCCGAACTCGACTGGTGGGACGACACCCGTCCGCTCGCCGGGCTGACGGTGACGGCCGTCCCGATGCGACATTTTTCGGGACGCGGGTTGAGCGACCGCGACCGGACGCTGTGGTGCGGGTTCGTCGTCCACACCTCGCTCGGACCGATCCTGTTCGGCGCCGATTCTGGCGAGGGACCGCACTTCGCCCAAATCGCCGACCGGTTTGGGCCGATGCGGCTGTCGCTCTTGCCCATCGGCGCGTACCGCCCGCGCTGGTTCATGGGACCGGTCCACATGGACCCCGCCGGGGCGGTCCGGGCGCACCGGGCGCTCCGCTCGCAACAGAGCATCGCCATCCACTACGGCACCTTTTCTCTCGCCGACGACGGCGAAACCGAACCGCTCACCGACCTCGCCGAAGCGCTCCACGGCGGCACCGACGCATCGTTCCTGACGCCGCCCTTCGGCCACGGAACGGAGCTTTCAAGCTAACGGCTATCAGCCGTCAGCTCACGGCAAGAGAACGGCAACGGATGCGGTCGGCGGCGGCTCCGTTGTGGATTCGACAGGCTCACCACGAGCGGAGATCGGCTGTCAGACGGCAAAAGCGCTGCGCTTCAGATTCATCATTCTGCACTCATCATTCATCACTTTCTTTCCATTCATCAATCTCACATCATCGCTCTCTCACGACCACTAGCTTCACCGTTCGGTCGAGGCCGGCGGCGTGGAGGTGGACCAGATAGACACCGCTGGCGACGGGGCGGCCGGCGGCGTCGAGTCCATCCCAGCCGAGATCGGCGGTCAGGTGGCCGAGGCGGAGGTCGGCTTTCGCGAGTCGGCGGACGACGGCCTCGCCGCTCGGACGGTACACGGTCAGTTGGACCGACTCGGCCGAGGCGAGATCGACCGGCAGGTGGACCAATCGGCCGTCGCCGGGGCGGAACGGTTGCGGGTACGGGGCGGGCTCGGTGGGGACGGTCGGATCGAAGCGGCGAATGTCGCTCAGATCGGCGCCGAGCGAGACGCCGGCCAGCGCCGCCGGGTTCGCCGGGCGACCGGTCGCGACGAGTTTTGCGCCGCTCGCATCGACGGTCAGCGTGTACGGCACCAGCAGCGGCGCGGTCGGTTCGGGGTTATAAACGGCGATGAGCCGGTCGCCGGAGCGGTAGAACCGGGCGCCGAGCGGGGCAAGCTGACCGGCGGCGGGTTCGCCGGAAGCAAGTGCCGTCGCGCTCTGGGTAGGGTAGCGGCGACCGTCGAGCCAGCCGCGCAGCGTGTCGGCTCGGGCGCCGGTGAAGCCGTTTCGCGTCCAGAAATCGCCCAGTTCTCGGGCCAGCGTCGAGCCGAGTTCGCGGTTGAGCGCTGCGTTCAGCCCGACGAGAGCCGGCCGACCCTCGGCCTGCGCCGCCAACGCCTTGGCGACGGACTGGACGGTCGGCTGCAAGCCGTGGCGAAGCTGGATGCCGAGCAGAAAAAAGCCATACGGGTAGCCGCCACTCTGCGGCAGGGTCGTCGGCGCGGTGGCGAACACGGGCGGTAGATATTGAATATAATCGTCGATCTCGGGGTAGATCACCTGTTCGAACCAGACCGAAACCATCTCGTTGAAGTAGCGCTCGTCCCAGCGGATGCCGGTCGCGGCTTGGATCGCGTGGTGAAACTCGTGCGCCAGCGTCACGCGCAGCCCATTGAGGCCGCGACTGTCGGCGCGACTCAGGTCGTCGTAGGAACGGTCGATCAGCAAATAGACTGGCGCGGGACCGTCAAAGCCGTCGTAGGTCCACCGCTCGCTGTCGGTCAGTCCGTACTCGACGCCGAAATCGCGGACCCGAACGAGGTAGATGTCGAGCCGACCGTCGCCGTCGCTCAGCGGCGCCGGTTGGGCCAACTCGACCACTTCTCGGGCATAGACGTGCTCGGCGACGGCGGCGACGCTATCGACGTAAGCTGGATCGACGCGGTCGGGGCCGTCGGCGGTGGTGAAGTGGATGCGAAAATGCGTCGTGTCGAGCGAATCGGGCAGCGCCGGGCGACCAGCATCGGCCGGGTGAAGTCCGCCGCCGAACTGGACGGCGCGGTGGCCCAATCCGCACGGCTCGGGCGGGACGGCCTGCGTCGTCGGTTGCGCCCGAACGACCGTTGCCGCCGCGAGATAGAGGAGGATCAGCGCAAAACGCATCAGAATCGGCCTCCGCCGCGACCGAACAGGACCGTCAGCACGGCATCGACCGGATCGGTGACGGCCAGATCGACGATCCCGTCGCCGTTGAGATCGGCGGCGGCGACGCGATTGGGCGCGAGGCCGGTCGCGACGGTCTGCCGGGGACCGAACGTGCCGTCGCCGCGACCCAAGCACAGCCCGAGCGTCCGGCCGACGGGATCGAGCACGACGAGATCGAGCCGCCGGTCGCCGTCCACATCCAACAACTCGGCCGAGCCGCCGACTGGAACGCTGCCACCGGGCGCGGCGACGGTGGCGCGACCGAACCGGCCCAGCCCGTCGCGGTTCGCCAGCCGCCAAACGGGTCCGCCGGGCACGACGGCCAACAGATCGACCGCGCCGCCAGTCAGCCGACCGGCCAGCAGCAGCGGGACGCGATCCACCGGCAACCGGGCCAGCGCGGGCAACTCGACGACCCGGCTGCGGTAGCGAAACCGGCCGAACGCGGTCGCCAGCCGAACCGCCCACGGCGCACCCGGCAGGTCACCGGCGACGATGGCGGCCAGATCGGCCACACCGTCGCCGGTCAGATCGACGGCGACCGGCGGACCGAGCGGTTCGCCGAGCGAGGTCAGCGTCGCCTCGTCGTAGCGGCCGGGTCCGCGAGCCAGATACGCCGAAACGAACGGGACCGAGCCGAGATCGGCCGGTTCGTAGAGCAACCAGTCCGTCCTGCCGTCGGCGTTGAGATCGGCCTCGGCCGACCAGACCGGGTGGAACGCCGCCAGTCGGGTCGAACCGGCGGCCGTCGGGGCGAGCGAGAGCGGATCAATCGCCCACGACGAGACGGTCGCCTGCCCGAGCAGCGTCAACTCGGTCGGACCGCCGGGCCGGGCGGTCGGGCGCAAGCGGAGCCGGGAAGCCGTGGCGAGATCGGCGGCGGCGGGCAGCGGGATGCGCCAGGGACCGGCAGCGGGCGCTGTCGGGGTCCAGCCGGTGACTTGCGCGCCGCGCCGAGAGACGACGACGAGGCCGGGCTTGCCGGAGCGGGTCAGATCGGCCAGTTGCAGATCGACCGGCTCGGCGGCAATCGGCAGCGCGATTCGGTCGCCGGCGCGGAGGCCGGGCCGGTCGGCTGAGAGCAGGACGATCCGGCCGGTTTGTCCATCTGCCACGGCCAGCGTC
>JBBSVG010000358.1:0-4035 GCA_038233775.1 Bacteroidota bacterium
CCCTTCGACCGGATGCTCATCGCCCAGGCCCAGATCGAAGGTCTCTCGGTGATGACCCGGGACCGGAAGTTCGCCGAGTACGACGTCGCCACGATTCTCTGCTGACGGATGCGTCCGCGGACGCGTCAGATCCATGGATCGGCCTGGTCAGATCTGGCTGGCCTCGTCTTGCCAGTAGGGGTCGCGGAGCTTGCGCTTGATGAGCTTGCCGTTGGGCTCTCGGGGGAGGGCCGCAACGAAGTCGACCGACCTGGGCAGCTTGAACTTGGCCATCCGGGTGGCGGCCCACACCAGGATGTCATGCGCCACTTCGTCGGACGGTTCCACGCCGTCGGCCGGCTCCACCACCGCCTTGATCTCCTCGCCCCAGTCCGGGTGGGGGATGCCGAACACAGCGACGTCGCGCACGCTCGGATGGTTGATCAGCTCGCCTTCGATCTCGGCCGGGTAGATGTTGACCCCGCCGGCGATGATCATGTCGCTCTTGCGGTCGCGCAGGTAGAGGTAACCGTCTTCGTCCAGCTCACCGAGGTCGCCGACGGTGAAGAATCCCTCGATGCGGTTGGCGTCGGTCTTGGCTCGGTCACCCTTGTACTCGAAGTCCGAGAGTGAGAGGGACATGTAGACGGTGCCGACCTGACCGGCGCCGAGGCAGTTCTGGTGGTCGTCATAGATACGGATCTCCGAGCCCGGCCACGGCAGGCCGACCGACCCGGGCCGCTCCAGCCACTCCTTGGCGGTGATGACGGTGCCGCCGCCCTCGGTGGCGGCGTAGTACTCCTGGATGGTGTTGCCCCACCAGTCGATCATCCGGCGCTTGATCTCCTGAGGGCACGGCGCGGCGCCGTGGATCATGTTGCGCAGGGTCGACACGTCATAGCGATCGCGAACCTCGGCCGGGAGGTCGAGCAGGCGCACGAACTGGGTGGGGACCATGTGGCTGTTGGTGACGCCGTGGCGGTCGATGAGGCGGAGCGTCTCCTCCGCCTGCCACTTGTCCATGAGCACGACGCGGTGGCCCATGTGCAGCGAGTTGGCCATCCACATGAGGACAGCGGTGTGATAGAGCGGCGAGACGGTGAGGTGGACATGATCTTCGGCGGCGGTGATGCCGAACAGGCCGGGAAGAAAGGTCATCAGCTCGCCCATGTCGCTGGGGTCAAGCGGGGCCAGACTGCGTTTCACGCCTTTGGGGCGCCCGGTGGTGCCGGAGGTGTAGTGCATGGCGGCACCGGTGGTCCGGTCATCAGGGTTGGCGGTGGGCTGACCCTCGGTGAGCTCGTTCCACGTACGAAATCCTTCGATGTCGCCGACGGCATAGACCTGTTCGGCATCGAAGCCCGCCTCCCGGACGGCCGCCGTCGCCACGTCGGCGAAGCGCTCGTGGGCGACGAAGACCTTGGCGTCGCTGTCCGAGAGGATGTACGCGACCTCGGGGCCGACCAGGTGAAAGTTGATCGGCGTGAGGTAGATGCCGATCTGCATGGCGCCGAGGTACAGCTCCATCATCTCGATCGAGTTGGGCAGCAGGGCGGCCACGGTGTCGCCGGTCCTCAGCCCGAGCGCCCGCAGCCCGTGCGCCACCTGATTCGCTCGGTCCAGCAGGTCTCCCGCCGTTCTCTCGGAACCGTCGGGCCCCACCAGCGCCAGGCGGTCACGATCTATTTCGGCACTGCGCCAGAATCCCAGGTCAGCCATGGCCGGCGAGCGTAGCCAGAAAACTGGAACACGTTTCAGGTCCGTGTCGGGTCAGCAGTCGACGGCGCGTGTGAGGGCGCGGCAGATCTCGTCCATGCGCTCCAAGCCGAGAACGGTCACGCGTTCAGTCAACAGCGAGGTCCGAACCAGGGCGAGGTTGTCGACGTTGAGCACGCAACTGAGCGGCATTCCATCCGCCTCATCCACCGGAACCTCGGTGGGGATGGCACGAACCGTGCGGGTTGCCGGAACGGCGATGACCTGACGCAGAACGTCACGGGCCTCCGAACGCGTGAGGACGAGATACGGGCGACGCCCGGCGTCGGGATGCTCGTACCACCAGACCTCACCCCGCTTCACCACGGGCCGAATCCGGCGGCGCGCTCCTCTTCGTCCAGACGTTGCATCGTCTCGACGGTGCCATGGTCCGCCTGATCCGCGAGCGAGCCCCATTCGTCCGGCTCGCCCTGGGGGATGCGCTGGTACCCGGCCACGATTTGACGGCCGATCTCTGCTCGTTGCGATCCTTCGAGATGCTGTTCGACTGCTTCACGGATGAGCGCTGACCGCGACATGTTCCGGGTCTGGGCTTCGCGGTCGAGCAGGTCGAGCAGATCGTCGCGCAGCTGGACCATGGTCTGGGTTCGAGCCATAGGGCGATCATAGGCCGACTGTCGACCGACTTTTCGTGCGGGTGGCTGCAATGTCCCGACCGGCTTCCCAGACCGCCGACATCGTCCGAAGCAGAGTTTGATCGGAAGGCATTAGGACGTCTCGTAGATGGCCCAGGTGCGCCCGCAGGCCCGAAGCGTAAGCCAAGTCTGGTCCTCGAGTTGCTGGTCACCGGGCGCCAGACGGGCCATGATCCGCAACGGTCTGGGATCGGTGACGAACGATTCCCGCACCTGCCCGAGGAAGCGAGCGGTCACGGTCGGGGGAAAAGGATTATAGAGGTAGAGCATTGTGGGGCCCGCGGGGAGCGGCCACTGAAGCGCATCGGCGCAAACTGCCGTGACTTTGTCACAGCACTGACGTTCAGCGGATCTGGCGACGTTGGCCAACGCCGTCTGATGAAGTTCGGGTGAGGCCTCGACGCCGATGACCGCGCGAAACGGGTACTCCGATGCGTAGAGCACCACCGCGCCCTTACCCGAGCCGATATCCACGAAGGTCCAACCGGAACAAGCGGAACGGCCAAGCTCGCGCATCATTGCGCAAAACACGCTCCGCGGTGTCGCCTCGTATCGATTGCTCTGCTCAGCGGAGATGCCAGACAAGGTGCCGGTCCCGACGGGGACGACACCGGCGGTGTCCACGCCTCGACGGCGGTCGAACATCCGCTGTTGGGAGCGGCGAGCGTGACCACGCCAGCCCTTTATCGCAGCGATGTCGTCCGCCGTTGGCGTCGACGACGCTGGAGTTGGAAGGCCAGTCCTCGCAGTTGCTCCAAACCAGCGAACCGTGACCGGCGGACCCAAGGCATCGAATGAGCTGCCCCGCCGTACTTGGCTTTGTAGTCGCCGCCGCCACCGAAGTTGAAGCGGACCGCGCCCCGGGCTCGCCAGGTGCGCATTGCCGCCCACATCAGGGCCTCGTTCGGCAGCAAGTGTTGATGTCGGCGATGGCTCGCCCCCATCCAGAATTCGGCCGTACCTCCCACCAGCCCGGGGAAGAGGCCGGTCGCCGCCGGCTCACCATCGGGAGTGAGAGCCCGCAACAACAGCAGCCGTCCCGTGGGGCCCAGGTGATCGATAAGTGACTCCACGCGATTCACGCTAAAACTCGGCGACCGTCCTCGTTTGGCGAATGCCTCGGTCACCTGGTCGTAGTACTCCTCGGCAAAGTTAGATGGGTGACAGGGGTCGACAACCTCGACCTGGATCCCGTTTCGAAGGGCACGGCGTACGTCTCGGCGTCCATAGGCCTTCATCGACGCCAGGAGGGCATCGTCGTCCTCGGCGAGGTCGAGTTCGTAACCAGGGAGGTGGCTGATGGAGAAGCCAGGCGGGATGTCGTCGTCGAGCAGCAAAGCGCGGTCCGCGAACTCAAGGTGGACACACCCAAGCTCGTCGAAGGCGTAGCGAGGAAGCGCCGCCAGCGCAGCCGACGCATCGACCCCGCCATCGAGGTTAAAGCCCATGGCCGCCGTGGTCCATCCCCGCAGTGGGCTGCCGAGAATCCGCAGCCCGACGCGACGGGTTATCGCGCCCGTGAACCATCCGACCATGGCACCATCGGCCTCTACTCTCGCAGTGACCGGCTCGGCGTGTTGGGTAGTGGCGAGGAAGTCCAGCCACGCCCTGGTCTGGTAGATCGTCCGGTCGGCTCGATGATCGA
>JBBSVG010000359.1:0-4032 GCA_038233775.1 Bacteroidota bacterium
GCTGCATGTCGAAGTCGTGCGAGCGGTGCGTCACGAGCATCCCCATTTCCTCGAACGAGCCGGGATCGAGCAGCACGTCGAGCCGCTCGCGGGCGGTCAGCTTGCCTTTGGCGTGCTGCGCCTCGATCCGCTTCTTGCCGCCGCCAAGCTGTGCTTCGGCCCGTTTCGCTTCGAGCAATTCAATCGGCGTCGGCGGTGCGGCGGACGTCGCGGTCGGGTGTTCGGTCTGCGTGGACACGGGCAAAAAGCTCTGGTTGAAAAGGAACGGTTAAAACGCGTAGCGCAAGCCAAGTCCAGCCTGAAAGCCGGTCATATCCAGGTAGGTCTCGTAGACGATCAGCGGGTAATCGGCCTCCCCCGGTGCTGTCGCCAGCGGCAACCCGACCGACAGCCAGCGGTAGCCTGCATCGAGATCGGCCCGCAGATGCAGCGGCAACCCGACCGACGCCCGCGCACCGACCGCCTGCGTGAACCGCGACGTGGTTCGCTCGATCTCCTCCGTCAGCATCGGCTGGGATGGGGATTGATAGTCGGACCAGCCCGTTTGGGTAAACTGAACGCGCGCAAGACCCAGACGAGCCCCGGCGCTGAACTCGGCACCCAACGCTTTGGCGAACGTCCCGTAGATCGGCACCTCCAGCAGCGTCACCCGCAGCCGGGCCGTGTTGTCGAACGCGGGGCCGTTGGACGGGCGGACAGCGAACCGATACAACTCGGACTGGCCGATCTGAACCGACAAGCCCGTCCATAACGGCCTGCCGGGCAGATCGATCTGCACCACTCCGCCCCAGAACAACGGTGCTGGATAGTTGTCTGCGCCGAGGAACGGGTTGAACAGATTGGGTGAGCTTCCCAGCCCGATGCCTCGCAGCTCCAGATGCGTCGGCTTGGTGACAAAGCCGCCGAGGCTGATCGTCTGGGCGCGAGCCGAACAAACCGAGGCGAGCGATAGGGCAACAGCAAGCAGGGTGGCGCGCATCATGGCTGAATCCGGGTGGCAGCGGCGGCGGTCATCGCCAGAGGTTGAGGACGATCTCGGGGTCGAGCCAGAGGTCGAGCTTGACGATGGCGCCGGGACCGAACTGCGGACCGCCGGGATAGTCCTCAACCGTGGCCGTCGTCCCGGCCGGCGCCGAGACGCGGCGATAACCGACCGTCAGCCGAAGCTGCGCGTCGGGGTGCGGAACGGCCCAGAGCGCGGCCGTCAACTCGGTCGAGGTGCGGTGAGGACCAAACGGAAACGCTTCGGAGTAGCCACCCGAGACGGTGTAGCGGGTCGAGTCGAGCCACGGTTCGTCGAGCGGAACGCGCAAGGCGGGCTGTCCTCGTTGCAGCACGCGGAGGCCGAGTTCGGCCCGAGCCGGAACCCGAAGCGGCAGCCAGCGGCTCGCCGTGAGGGTCGCCGTCCGCAGGTTGTTGCCGAGCGCGAGCCCAATCGGCTGCCAGCGGTGCAGGTCTTTCTGCCAGAACCGCTGGTTGCGGACGTTGTAGGCACGGTTGCTGACCTGCGACAGCTCGGCCGTCAGCGTCGTTCCGCTCAGCGCGGCGACCGGATCGGCGAGCGAGGCGCCGACGGTGAAGCCGTAGAGCGGCGGCTCGAGGTCGGCCTGGGTTTTCTTCTCCGCCTGGAGATCGTCGATCATCAGCTCGGCCCAGATCTGGGCGCGTCGGGCGAAGAACACGTTCGCATCGAACGAGAGGACGACGTTCGCGTCGCCGACGGCGTCGTTGCCCTGCTCGCCGTAGAAGGCCAGAAACGGAACGACGTACTTGGGCGAGAACTCGGTCGAGTTGAACCGGCCGCCGAACAGCGCCGTCTGGTTCACCCCTAACCAGAGCCAACCGCCGACCGTCGCCTCGATCCGTTGCGCCGCCAAATAACGCCGGGCGGGATCGGCCAAGTCCTCGGTCGGCCGGTGGATTCGGTCGGTGCCGCGCAGATCGAACTGCGTCTCGTCGAGCAGAATCAACGCTTGGGTGTAAGCGAAGCCGCGACCGGCCAAGAGAAACCCGAGCTGATCGAACGGGCGACTGCCTTCGCCGAGCACCAATTGACCGGCGCGACCCGGTCCGAAGCGCAGATAATCGCGGCCGAGTCGGGCCTCCAGCGGACCGCCCTCGTAGCGCAGATACGCCTGTTCGGTCAACCCGGCCAGATTGCCGCGCACGTCGCCGGCGTAGAGCGAATCGTCGGGCAGCCCGTTGTCGATCCGCATCGCGTTGACCAGGGTCAGATGCCGACCAAACTGGACCGCGATCCGGTTGCGGGCGAAAAACCGGGCGCGCGGCTCGTCATTCCGAACGACACCGGCGAGCGTCGCGCCTTCGAGCACCGTCGTCCCATCCGGCAGCGAATCCGTCAGTTCCGGGGCGAATTCGCGGTCGAGCAGCGCCCGCAGCGGCTGGATCGACGGCGACAGTCGGGTCGAATCGCGTCGCAGGGCGCGGGCGATCTGGCCTCGGGTGAACGGCCTCGTCCCGGTTCGCAGCTCGGGCACGGCGCCGCGCAGCGAGAGTTCGTCGAGGATCGGATAGACCCACGAATCGGTCGGCAGCGTCGCGCCGCCAGTTGCGTTCTGGGCCAAAACAGGGGCCGCGCCGAGCAGCGACAGGAGCAACGCGCCCCCGATGGCAAGGGCGCGGGGAAACCGGACGGATCGTGAAAACACGGGCAGAAACTCGGGAAGGGGAACCGGACCGGTCAGGCCGGGTAGTAGCGCGACATGACGGCGTTGCTCAGCGCCCGCGCCTCGTCGGCGTACGGGCTGACGCCGAAGCGGGTGTAAACCGAGCGGTCGAGATAGGCTTCGGCCTCCTGCCACGAGTCGAACCGGTTCAGCGCGGCGACGGTCAGGTAATAGGCGCCCTCGTCGCGACCGAAGATCCGCTTGATGACCCGCTTCCGCAGCGGCTCGTCGACCAGCGAATCGACATCGGGCAGCTTCGCCTCTGCGGCCGAAACAATGGGCGCGGACGGCGCTTCGCCCTGCTGCAACCGCTGCCAGAGCGGCACTTCGTCCTCATCGGCGTCGGGGACAGTCGGTTCGCTCGGCGGGGCAGGCGCGGGCTGCTCGGCCACACGGTTCCACAGCGGCACGTCGGCATCGACGACCGGGGCAACGGGCGAGTCAGACGGGCGCGGGACGAACGGCTCGTCGTCGTCGTCCGATTCCGGCTCGACCGGGAAAACGCGGCGGCGCAGCGGCTTCGGCGCCTCGTCGGCGATGGCCTCGACCGGCGAGGAAACCACCGAACCCATCGGCGCCTTGACGGTCTGCTCAGTTGCCGAGACCGGAGCCGCCGACATCGGCGGGGCGACCTCAACCGGTTCGACCAGCGGCGCATCGGCGACGATCTCAACCGGTGCAGGCTCGACCGTCTCGGTCGGCGGCACGACGCTCCAGATCGGCGTCGGCTCGGGTTCAGGCGCGGGCGTCGATTCGGGTTGCGGCGCGGGTGCGGGCGGGGCGGCGACCGGCGGCGGGGTCGGTCGGGCGCGGCGGGTGATCGGGCCGGGGACGAGCGCGTGGATCTCGTCGGAAGCGAGCAGCGAATCGAGCGCGGTCAGGTCCGGTTCATCGGCGATCAGATCGGCCAGATCGCCCAACGAGAGCATCTCGTCGCCCTGTCCGCCGTGGTGGACGATTTTGTCGCGCACGCCATTGAAGCCCCGGTCACCGTAGAACTCGGATAGCAGCGACGACGGCAGCCGAACCGGCTCATCGGTGTGCGGCAGACCCGTCCGCCAGAACGCCACCAACGGCTCAGACAACGCGGCCAGCGATTCGGGTCGGCCGCTGAACAGCTTCTCGTCGATCCGCCGAATCACCTTGCGGAACGTGTTCCGGCTGACGGTCGTCTCGGGCTGCTGCCCGCGCAGGTGTCGGGTCAGCGCCGTCAGCAAGTACGGATAATCGGCGAAGCCTTTCAAGCGGCGGAGCAATGTTCCCTGCTGCTGCACCTCGCCATCGCTGTAGAGCGCCTCGGTCAGCGTGTCGTGCGGCCGACTGAGGTAGCGGAACGTCGTCCCGA
>JBBSVG010000360.1:0-4029 GCA_038233775.1 Bacteroidota bacterium
CGCCGCCGTCCCGCATATCAAACAGTCGGCGGACCGGCGGCGAGCAGCGCTTTCAGGTTGCGGACGGCCTGCCGAATCCGCTGCTCGTTCTCGACCAGCGCGAACCGAACGAACCCTTCCCCGTCGGCGCCGAAGCCGACGCCGGGCGCGAGCGCAACATCGGCCCGCTCCAGCGCCAGTCGGCTGAACGCAAGCGACCCCATCTCGCGGAACGCCGGCGGCAGCGGCGCCCAGACGAACATCGTCGCTTTCGGTCGCTCGACCGGCCAGCCGATCCGGTTCAACCCCTCGACCAGCACGTCGCGTCGGTGGTGATAGACCTCGCGCGCCTCGCCGACGCAACCGTCGTCGCCGTTGAGCGCGACCGTCGCGGCGATCTGGATCGGCTGAAACATCCCGTAATCCAGATAGCTCTTGATCCGGGTCAGCGCCCCAACGATCTCGCGGTTGCCGACCGTGAAGCCGACCCGCCAGCCCGGCATCGAGTAGCCCTTGCTCAGCGTGTAGAACTCGACGCCGACGTCTTTCGCCCCGTCAACCGAGAGAAAGCTGACCGGTTCGTAGCCGTCAAACCCGAGGTCGGCGTAGGCGAAATCGTGGACGACCATGATCCCGGTTTCTTTCGCAAAGCCGACGATCCGCTCGAAGAACGACCGCTCGACCGTTAGGCCGGTCGGGTTGTTCGGGAACGAGAGCAGCAGCAGTTTGGGTCGCGGCCAGACGGCACCGTAGCCCTCAACGATTCGGTCGAAAAAGCCGTCGGGATCGAAGCTGCCGTCGGGTTCGAGCATCGAAACCGTCCGCAGATCGGCCCCGGCCAGCGTCACGCCGAGCGTGTGGATCGGGTACGCGGGCGTCGGGACGAGGGCCGAATCGCCGGGCAACAGCGCCGCCAGCAGCAAGTGCGACAAGCCTTCCTTCGACCCAATCGTCGCCACAGCTTCCGTCTCGGGATCGAGCTTTATCCCATAAAGCCGCTCGTATCGGTCGCAGATCGCGGCGCGCAGTCGCGGGATGCCGCGAGACAGCGAGTAGCGGTGGTTTCGCCCTTTGGTCGCCGCCTCGATCAGCTTATCGACGATGGGTTTCGGCGTCGGTAGGTCCGGGTTGCCCATCCCGAAATCGATCACATCCTCGCCCCGCTGCCGGGCGGCGAGCTTCAGCCGGTTGATCTCGTTGAACACATACGGCGGCAGTCGGTCGATACGCGGGAATGTGAACATGGCGTCGGGATCGGTGGCAGCGAGGGGAGAGGCGACGGGCAAAGATACGGCGACGGCGACCGGCGGTTTGGCGTGCGACGTGCGGGGTTCGGCGGTATTCCAGCACGACTTGACGACTCAAGACCTCAGGAGACGGCACTCATGGCGCGAAAACTCGACTCATTCGGCACCCGGCGGACGCTGTCCGTCGGCGAAAAAACCTATCACTACCACTCGCTCCCGGCGCTCGCCGGTCAAGCTGGCTTGGGCGACCTCACCAAGCTGCCGACCTCGCTGAAGGTGCTGCTCGAGAACCTGCTTCGGCAGGAAGACGGGCGCGGCGTGACCGAGGCCGACATCCGCGCGATGACGATGTGGAAGGCCGAGGCGACGCCGGACAAGGAGATCGCCTTCATGCCCGCCCGCGTCCTGTTGCAGGATTTCACCGGTGTCCCGGTCGTCGTCGATCTGGCCTCGATGCGCGACGCGATTGAGCGGATGGGCGGCGATCCGGCCAAGATCAACCCGCTCGTCCCGGTCGATCTGGTCATTGACCACTCGGTTCAGGTCGATGTGTACGGCACCGACGCGGCGTTTCTGCTCAACTCGCAGCTCGAATACGAGCGCAACCGCGAGCGGTACGCGTTTCTGCGCTGGGGCCAGAAGGCGTTCTCGAACTTCCGCGTCGTCCCGCCCGACACCGGGATCGTCCACCAGATCAACCTCGAATACCTCGCCTCGGTCGCCTTTATCAAAGAAGACGACGGCGCGAGTTGGGTCTATCCCGACACGCTCGTTGGGACCGATTCGCACACGACGATGATCAACGGGCTGGGCGTCGTCGGCTGGGGCGTTGGGGGAATCGAGGCGGAAGCGGCGCTGCTCGGCCAGCCGATCTCGATGCTGATTCCGCAAGTCGTCGGGTTCAAGCTGACCGGCAAGATGCCCACCGGTGCGACCGCGACCGATCTGGTGCTGACCGTCACGCAGATGCTGCGCAAGCAGGGCGTCGTCGGCAAGTTCGTCGAGTTCTACGGCCCCGGCCTCGCCAACCTGTCGCTGGCCGACCGGGCGACCATCGGCAACATGGCGCCCGAATACGGGGCGACCATCGGCTTCTTCCCCGTCGATGAGAAGACGCTTGAGTATCTGCGGCTGACGGGTCGCGGCGAGTCGGTCGAGCTGGTCCGCGCCTATTACACCGCGCAGGGGATGTTCCACACCGCCGACTCGCCCGAGCCGTCGTTCAGCGCGACGCTCGAACTCGATCTGGCGACCGTCGAGCCGTCGCTGGCCGGGCCGAAACGGCCGCAGGACCGGGTTCCGCTGAGCGATTCGAAGCGCTCGTTCCGCCGGGCGCTGCACACGATGCTCGAGCCGAAGCTGACCGGCGTGTCGAAGGAAACCGTGACCCGCTGGCTGGACGAGGGCGGTGCGCTGACCTCGCAGCAATCGAACGAAGGGACGCTGCACACCGACGACGTGCATCAGGTCCAGACCGCCGTCGCCGAGGCTGATCTCGGGCTGCTCGGCTGCACGGCCGATGTCGCCGAGGCCGATTACGTGCTGCGCCACGGCTCGGTCGTCATCGCCGCCATCACGAGCTGCACGAACACGTCGAACCCGTCAGTCATGGTCGCCGCCGGACTGGTGGCGAAGCGGGCGGTCGAACTCGGGCTGGAAACGAAGCCGTGGGTCAAGACGAGCCTCGCGCCCGGCTCGAAGGTCGTGACCGAGTACCTGAAGCAAGCCGGGCTGACGCCGTATTTGGACGGGCTTGGCTTCAATCTGGTCGGCTACGGCTGCACGACCTGCATCGGCAACTCGGGTCCGCTGCCCGAGGCGATTGCCGCCGCCGTGACCGAGGGCGATCTGGTCGTGACCTCGGTGTTGTCCGGCAACCGCAACTTCGAGGGGCGGATCAACCCGCACGTCAAGGCGAACTATTTGGCGAGTCCGCCGCTCGTCGTCGCCTATGCGCTGGCCGGGACGATGGACATCGACCTGAACCGCGACCCGCTCGGCACCGGCAAAGACGGTCAGCCGGTCTATCTGGCCGACCTCTGGCCGACCTCGGACGAGATTCAGGCGGTCGTGACGGAGAGCGTTCGGTCGAGCCAGTTCGAGAGCCAGTACGCCAACGTGTTCGAGGGCGACCTGATCTGGCAGACGCTGCCGACGCCGACCGGCGACCGGTTCAACTGGGACGCGGATTCGACCTACATCAAGAATCCGCCGTACTTCGACGGGCTGGCCGTCGAGCCGACCGATCCGGGCGACATTACGGGCGCCCGTGTGCTGGCGATGCTCGGCGACTCGGTCACGACCGACCACATCTCGCCGGCCGGTTCGATCTCGGCCAAAGGTCCGGCGGGCCGCTTCCTCATGGCGCGCGGCGTCCGGCCCGACGATTTCAACTCCTACGGCTCGCGTCGTGGCAACGATGAAGTGATGGTGCGCGGGACGTTCGCCAACATCCGGCTGCGGAATCTGGTCGCCCCCGGCACCGAGGGCGGCGTGACGACGTACCTGCCGAGCGGCGAGCAGATGTCGATCTACGAGGCCGCCGAGAAGTACAAAACCGACGGGACGCCGCTGGTCGTGCTGGCCGGAGCGGAGTACGGCACTGGCTCGTCGCGCGACTGGGCGGCGAAGGGGACGACGCTGTTGGGCGTTCGGGCCGTCATCGCCGAGAGCTTCGAGCGGATTCACCGGTCGAATCTGGTCGGGATGGGCGTGCTGCCGCTGCAATTCCTGCCGGGCGAGACGCGCGCCTCGCTCGGCCTGACCGGCGACGAGACGTTCGACATCGGCGGCATCGCCGAAG
>JBBSVG010000361.1:0-4020 GCA_038233775.1 Bacteroidota bacterium
CGATGGGCTGCCCATCGAGCAGCAGCCGCATCGTCGAGACATCGGTCAACACGCCGTTGTCGTCCTGCGCGGCGACCGAGACGCGCACCTTGCGTGAGACCAGTGCCTCCCGACCGACCGGCCGACCGTTAAGCGACAGCCGCACGAGCGGTCCTTCCTGATCGCGGCTCGCCATGACGGCGTAGGTGCCGGGCCGGGTAATGTGGGCAGTCAGCGTGGTGGCCCCGAACTGAATGGGATCGGGCAGCTTCACCCAGCGGCGGTTGCCCTCGTCGTAGCGGTAGATGCCGAGCCAGTCGGGTCGCCCCTCCAGCCCACGCAAGCCGCTCTGTGCAGCCACAACCGCCATCTGGCTGAGGTTATAGGCAAACACGACCTCGCCACCCGGACCGCTGAACGCGCCGTTGCCATCCGCCTGACCGTCCCCACCAAACCGGGTAACGGAGAAGCGACGAATCGGATCTGCCGTTGCCTTGACCGGCACGAGACCGGGCTGGTCGGTGCGCGGCACACCCGGCAGGGCCTCGATCCGCACCAGTTCAGGTTGACCGACCGAACCGGGCAGCAGCCGCAGGGCGAACTCCGGCGTGTAGCGCACGGTGTCCGTCCGCTCGCCCGAGAAGGTCGTGCCCCGCTCCGGCGTGACTTGGAACAGATTCAGTACGACCGAGGACTGGATTGTGTTGTTCAGATCCGACGCCTCGAAGACACCTGCTGGCATCTGCACCGTGAACCGGACCGTCTGCACGTTGAGGCTCAGCGCCGAGCCGCTCGGCTGGTAAGGCACCGACACCAGCACGCTGTCACCGGCCTGCAAGGTGGGCAACACCACACGACCCAGTTCAGCGGCGCCGACGCTGAACGCAGCGCTGCCACCGGCAGGCAGCGTCTCGTCGCCCCGGTTGTAGACGTAGGCCGAGAGCACCGGCCCGCGAACATCGTAGCTCAACCGGATGGGCGCAACAGGCGAGAGCAGCCCCTTCGAGCGAACCGCCACGTCGGCCAGACCGCCCACTCGAAACAGCTTCGACTCGGTCAACACCGAGTCGCCTTTACCGTCCACCACGCTGGCCGCAAGCCGTATCGCATAACCGGCGCGAATGAGCGAATCGGGCAACGGCTGCGTCGCCTGATACCGGTTGCCGCCGACAGACACAAGCAGAACACGCAGGTCGGTGTCGCTCAACTGGTTGCGCTGGTACTGGCCGGTGGCCTGGTTGAGGTACTCCGGTCCCAGCGGCGTCACCAACGCAGTCACCGAGCGAATCCCGAGGAGGCTCGCCTCGACGGACGATTCCAGCAACACCGGCTGATCGGGCCGAATCAACCCGCCGACCGGGCCGACGCTGGCGATGTACGGCTGCTCGATGGCAAAATCAATCACCCCACTCGCAGTCGTGGTGCTGCCCTCCAGATAAACACGCACCTGAGCGGTCTTCGACCGCAACTGGTTGCGCTGCGGGATCGGGACCTGGGCGGTGAATTGCCCGTTGTTGATGGTAAAGCGGATGAAATCGTTCTGGTTGGAACCAGCGAGGGGCAACCCGGACGGCGTAACAACTTGGAGCAAGCCGTCCCCGCTCGTTACGCCGCTCACACTCCCGGACAGCGTGAGCAGCCCCCCCGGTGTCGCCACCCGGTTCGAGAGCGAGAGGTTACCCAGCCGAACATCGGAGCTGGCGAGTCGGACCGCCGGATCGCCGAGCAGGTTGTACTGGTAGACCATCGAGTTGTTGATCCCGACCGGCCTGCTGACAGGCCAATCGGTCGTCCGATAGACAGACTTGCCCCGGTTGATCATCTCGCCGATGGTCAACTCATGGTCGAGCGCCTGCTGCAGGAACGGCAGGATCGCCTTGGCCATGTAATCGTCGTTGTACAACCAGCCGAGTCCGGCCGAGCCCATGAAGCCAATCGCGCCCACCTCCGGCGCCGCAACGAGCCGTTCACCGAGCGAGGTCAGGTTGCCGTTGATCGGCGACCCACCGTAGGTGTACTGGTTGTCGTAGGTTCCGGCGAAACAGGTCATGCTGGTGATGAACGGCAGCTTGCCGACGTTCTGCAACCGGTCGATGTCCTCGAGCTTGAGCAAGCCTTGATCGGCCCAGATCGCGCCGCCGCCGTGGCCCATGAAGTTGAGCAACAGCCGTCCCTCATCCAGACGCTGCAAGAGCTGGGTTGTGCCGCCGGTGAACTCGTTACTGACCACCCGGATGCGGTCGACGAACAGGCTGGGATCGATGTACGGCTGAAGCTCCTCGGTCTGCTTGACGAACTCAGTCTCGGCCCCGGTGAGGAACAGCATCCGGTTGCGCCACTCGCCGGACGGCGGTGCCGTTTCGTAGGCAATGGTCTTGTCGACAATCGGCTTGAGCTGCTGCCTGCTGAGCACCGGCCAGCGACCAATGGCGATGTCGGGCAGGATATCGGTGCCGTCAACCATGCTGTACCAGACATCAGTGGTCGTCGAGCCGAACAGCGTCGTCTGGACCAACTGACCGGGGACGGTGTTGAACTCGTCGCTCTGCGGTCCCTTCGTCAGATAGGCGTCTCCGACGAGCAGGGCGAAAATCGGCGGGCGGTTGCCGTTCCAAGCCCAGTTGTGATAGGCATAGGAGAGGAAATCGCGAAAGGCTTGCGGCTCCTTGATCCCGTTGCTGAACGTGTCGTAAATCTCACGCGGCGTGGTGATCAGCACGCGATGATTGCCGTGGCTCTCACGGAACGCCTTGAAGACGTTCAACTCGTGCTTGTCGTTGGTCTGAGCCGCCGCATCGTAGATGTTGTCGGCCGCGACGATGATGTAATCCTCGTTGTGCGTGAGGTCGCGAAGTGAACGCTGATTCACGCGCTGGCGAATCTGGATGTCGAGTGGCTGCTTGAGCTGACTCTGCGCGACCGCCAGATAGGTTGTCTTCGTCGGCGCACCGACGAAGTCCTGAAAGGCGATGCCGAAAGACCGGTTGTAGATGGCTCGCCGATCATCATTGCCCAGATCCGGGAAGTCGCGAAAGCCGACCGACACGCCGGTCATCCGGCCAACACCGAGCTTGTAGAGGATCACATCGGGCGTGGTGAAGCCGGCCAGATCGATCTCATAGTACCCCTTTTCCATCCCTCGGGGCAGCGTGAATTTCAGCACGTCGTCTTTTGCCAGATACAGACGCGGGTAGGTCACATCCAGCCAGTTGAAGGCGAATGACCGGGCCAGCTCACCGGTGCCGTCCTCCCCTCGAAGGCTGGCGATGGACACCAGATCGTCGCCGACCGGGTCGAGGTAGGCCGGCGAAAAGAAGATCCGGCTGGCCGCGTCCGGATTGGTCTTGCCGGTGGAGTTGGTGATGATCTTGATCCGCTGGCTGTCCCAGTCGGCCCGCAGGGCGGCATGGGCCCCGGTCCCACCCCCACGTTCGGGGAACGCTCCGCCGATACGCACATCGACCAGGTGCTCGGGATCGACGTTCAGGTTCGAGGTTTTGGCCACCCCGCCCAGATCGCCGTCGAGATAGCTCAGGCCGTGAAAGGCAGCCCGAATGATAACCGAATCGGTGCTGGTCCGGTCGGGATAAGGCAGCGAGATGGGCAACTGGATGCTGTTACCGAAGTCGAGTTTCTCCCAGAACCAGTGATCTCGAGACGAGGTCAGGGCGTTGTCCGGCGACTCCTGGTTGCCGGTGTCGTTCAGCGACCAGCCGGTGCGGCTGAGCTTATCGAAGAAAAGATCCTTCTCGAAGTGGATCGTTTCGGTGAACGAACTGAACACCGGGTCGGAGATGCCGAAGTACTCCACCGGATAGCCCACACCGCCCACCCTCACCGTGTCTTTGCTGCCAGCGACGAGTTGACCGGGAATATCCACCAGCCGCCGACCGAACGCACCGCGATCCGGCTTGCGCGACCAAGTCAGGTAGTACACATTGTTGTCGGTGAACGTCCCCTGACGAACGTCGGGCCGGGCCGGGTTGTAAGCCGGCCGGTACTGCTCACCGTAGAAATCGATGTAGTCGTCCCGGTCGAACG
>JBBSVG010000362.1:0-4017 GCA_038233775.1 Bacteroidota bacterium
CATCGAGGCGGCGCTAAGCGGTCGATACGGTGCGCTGACCGAGCCATTGAAGAGGCAGAACGAGCGGATGTTGCTCAGCAGCCGCCGACTGCTGCGGCTGATCAACCAGATGCTCGATCTGTCGAAGCTCGAGGCGGGCGCGATGCCGGTCGAGGCGAGTCCGCTCGATCTCATCGGCTTCGTCAGGGCGGTCGGGGCGATGTTCACCGGCGCCGCGCAGGCGCGGGGCATTACGCTGGAGATCAGCACGCCCGCTGGTCCGCTGCCGGTGCTGGCCGACGAGGACAAGCTCGACAAGGTGCTGTCGAACCTGCTCTCGAACGCGCTGAAGTTCACCCCAGCTGGCGGCCGAATCGCCGTCGAACTGACGACCGCGCCGCTGAACGGCCAGCTCGAGGTCATGCTGACGGTGGCCGATTCCGGGGTCGGGATCGCGCCCGAGCACCTGCCGCACATCTTCGACCGGTTCTACCATCAGGCCACCTCGGCGACGGCGGCCGGGACGGGCATCGGGCTGGCGCTGGTCCGGGAACTGGTCGAGCGGATGGCGGGCAGCATCACCGTCACCGGCCGACCCGGCGACGGGGCGACGTTCACCGTTCGGCTCAAGCTGGCCCAAACGGTTGAGCTTCCGACCGAGCCGCCCGTCGATCCCGCCCCTGCACCGACAAACGGGCATCCGGCCGACAACGACTTCGTCCCCGCCCCAGCGGCCGAATCGCCAGAGGATGACGAGCGGCCGACGGTGCTCATCGTCGAGGATCATCCCGACCTGCGGGCGTTTGTGGCCGAGCAACTGGCCGAAATCGGCCGCGTCGTCGAGGCGGCCGACGGGATCGAGGGGCTGCGGATCGCTCGCGAGATCGTCCCCGATCTGATCGTCTCGGACGTGATGATGCCCGGCATGGATGGGCTTGAGCTGACCCAAGCGATCCGCACCGATCCGGCGCTCGACCACATCCCACTCGTCCTGCTGACCGCTCGCGGCGAGACGACGCACCGGATCGAGGGGCTGGAGCGCGGCGCCGACGCCTACTTGGGCAAGCCGTTTCACCCCGACGAGCTGCTGGCGACGGTCCGCAACCTGCTGCTCGGTCGGCAGCGGCTGCAGGCCCGGTTCCGCAGCGCCGGTCCGTCGGCGCCGACCGAGGCGACGGAACCGTCGGTTGCCCAACCGGCGGAGGATCGGTTCGTTGGCCGGGTGCGGGCGGTGCTGGAGGCGCGCTTCGCCGAGAGCAGCTTCGGCGTGGACGAGCTGGCCGAGGCGCTGGCCCTGAGCCGGGTTCAGCTTCACCGTAAGCTGAAGGCGGTCACCGGCGAGGCGCCCGGCGACTGGCTCCGGCGGCTGCGGCTCGAGCGGGCCGCGCAGATGCTCAGCGAAGGTGAATTGACCGTCGCCGAGATCGCCTACGCGGTCGGTTTCAACGCCCCGTCGTACTTCACCCGGTCGTTCCGGGAGCACTTTGGCTGCACCCCAACCGAGTACCTCGCCCGCCGCCCGGTGGGCACCTGAGCCCCTTCCAAATCCGCTAATTCTCGCCTGAACGCCCAGTCTGGGCCGATTTTCGGGGTTTTTCCGGTCCCGATGCAACCGGAGTTCATCATTTTGCAACCAGAGTCCTACCCCCCGCCCCCGCCGTCGGCGTAGGTTTGCAGGGTCAGATCGGCACCCGTGCCGATGTTTCTCTTTTTACCGCCAAGCCGCAACGCGCCATGCTCGATTCGCCGCTGACTGATCGTGATCCGCAGGTCGGATCGTCCGGCCCGACCCCGGTCGCCGAGCCGGTGCATCGGCTTGAAGCCGCCCGGCTCGAGCTGGCTGCGCTCGATCCTGAGGCGCTGATCGAACCAATCAACACTGACCCGCCGCCGCCGCTGACGCTGTAACCCGCGCTTCCCTGTTCCCTCTGACGGTCCCCTCTTCACCACAGGCACCACGTCCATGCGTCCTGTTTCTCCGCGTCTTCGACCGACCCTCGCCGCCGGGCGTGGCTGGTTCCGCCTCCTGCTCGTGCTCATCGGCTGCGCCCTGCTGATGCCGGGCACGGGCCGGGCGCAGATCGTCAAGCAGTTCATCGTCGGCACGCCGCAGACAGACCCCGACCCGGCCCACTCGCTTCCGGCCATCGTGCGCGGGATGGCGGTCGACCGGCAGGGGAACATCTATTACACGGACCCCGACCACGACCGCATCGTGAAGTCCAACGCTGCCGGCACCACGATCAGCGTCGTCGCTGGCAGCCCGCAGAGATACGGAACGGACGACGGGTACGGAGGAGGAGCGTCTTTCAAGCAGCCGTTTGGGATCGCCATCGACACGCTCGGCTACCTGTATGTGACCGATCAGACGGGCCACAACATCCGGCGGATCACCCTGAGCACCGGCCAGACCCAGACGATTGCCGGCGGGTTCGGCGCGACCACGACCGGCTCGTTCGTCGAAGGCGTCGGCAACTTCTCGCGGTTCAAGGCGCCGCGCGGGATTGCCGTAACGCCGGACGGCCGTTTCCTCTACATCGCCGACGCTGGCAACAACCGCATCCGCAAACTTTCCCGGCAGCAAGACGGGCAGTACGCCTCCTCGACGCTCGCTGGCAGCGGCAACCCCGGCTTCGCCGACGGGACCGGATCGGCAGCGGTGTTCAACGGCCCGACCGGGATCGCGCTCGACCGGGACGGCACCGTGTACGTGACCGACGAGAACAACCGTCGCGTTCGGCGGATCAACCCGAACAATGGCAGCGTCACCACCATCGCCGGCAACGGGACCGATGCTAAAGCCGACAACGAGGACAACGCCATCGACGGCTCGCTGTCGGCCTCGTTCAAGGGTCCGACGTCGCTCGTCGTGGACGCCAACTACAACGTCTATATCGCCGACTACAACACCTACAGCGTCCGCCGATTGAAGCCGAGCGTCGATCACACGACCTACGGCGTCTCGACCGTGGCTGGCAAAATCTCAGGCCTCGTCAGCAACGAGGTCGGCACCGATGCGAGGTTCCAGTACGTCGTCGCGGTTGCCCACTCTCACGACGGGTCGCGGATCTACGTCAGCGACTCGGGCAACCGGATCGTCCACTCGATTGATCTACCGGTGCTGACCGCGATCACATCGCCGACGACCATCCAGTCTTACAAGCCGTTCACCCTGACGGTCAGCGGCAAGAACCTCATCGACGCGATCTACACCGGCTCCACGATCACGACGGTGCTCGTCAACGGGACGCGCTATCCGGCCACCATCTCCAACAGCGGCCAGACGGCCGTGGCGAGCATCCCCGCGACGGCCTTCAACACGACCGGCGACCTCTCGGTGGGGGTCGAGAACCTCTCGCCGGGCAGCGGCCAGTCGCCGACGCTGACGCTGCCGGTCGTCCGCCCCATCGCCAGCAGCCTCAGCCCGAGCGCAGCGACCAAGGGCAACGCCGCCTTTACCCTGACGGTCACCGGGCAGAACTTCGTCAGCGGCGTCAGTCAGGTGTACTGGAACGGCTCGGCCCGGACGACGACCTTCGTCAGCAGCACGTCGCTGACGGCCAGCATCCTGGCAACCGATCTGGCGACGGCCGGCACGGCGACGATCACGGTGCGGAACAACGCCTCCGAGAACCCGGCCAGCAGCTCGTTCTATATCCTCGAGCCACCCGCCAACGTGACCGCCTCGGACGGGACGTACGACGGCTACATCAAGGTGAAGTGGACCGACAACGCGACCAACGAGGACGGTTACAACCTCTACCGCGACGGCTCGTTCGTCAGCTCGGTCGGAGCGAACGTGACCGAGTACGACGACTCGTCGCCGGCGGTGCTGGCCGGCAATGGTTACAGCTACAGCATGGCGACGAAGAAGGGCACCGTCGAATCGAACCGCGTCGCCGACATCGGCTGGCGGCTGGCGAACGGCTCGATTGCCGGTCGCGTCTCGGCCGCCACCGTCAGCGGACCCGGCGTGCCGAACGTCGATGTCTCGCTCACCCCGACGACCGGCGCAACCGGCAGCGTGCTCGACCTGAA
>JBBSVG010000363.1:0-4000 GCA_038233775.1 Bacteroidota bacterium
CACCGTCCCGCCGGTCCCGCCGATGGTGCCGGTCCCAACGCCCACACCCCGAGCCGCGATTCCACCCGCTCGCTCGACCCAGACGGTGCCGCCAGTCCGCCAGTCCGATCCCAGCGCCGCCACCCGTCGCCGACAGGATCGCCGGGGTCGCGTCACGGCGCAACCGGAGGAAGCGGTCGTCGAGATTGTCGATACGGTCCGGCTCGCGACGGAGAGGCGGATCAAGCAGGTACATGATCGGCTGGAGGTCGCGATGGTCGGCGTTCAGTCCGATATCGCCGTCCAGCGCGGCCTCAATCCCGGCCTCTCCGGCGAAGTCACGGTCCGGCTGACCATCGCGCCCGAGGGCAACATCACGGCAACCGAGATCGTCCGCAACACGACCGGCAACAACCAGTTGCCCCGCCGAATCGCGCTCCGGCTGCAAAAACTCCGCTTCCCGCCCAACCCAACCGGCCTGCCCGTCTCGCTCACGCTCCCGTTCGTCATCCCCAGATAGAAGCGACGAACGAGGCGCGATGAAACGGCGGCTCGGCGTTTTCGGATGGCCGCTTACTATGGCGAGCTAAAATCGCTGCGAGTTAAAACCCATCGAATCTTTTCCCCATTTACGTAGATGACAGTCATCGTGTCAGAGTATGACTTTTTTATAATAGAATCGCCCTTTTCTATCGAGTGCAAACTTATATCAGAACCGTTGGATGGCCGATCCACACGCTCGAAATCTGGCAAGAAATAGCTTTTTTTGAGATAGATGATGGGCGTGACCGATAACCAACAGCCATGAATGTCGCACTCAAAGCTGGTGACAACACCATTCAGATCCACTGCGTCAAACTCTCGACGATCATTCTCATAATCCTTCGCGCTGCGAAACCATACCGATTCTCCCATTAATATTCCGATGAGAAACAATAAAAAAACGATCAAAGTCCTGTGCTTGGCTATAGACGAGAAATTCACAGTGGACCTCTACCCGACAGTTAAGCAAAAAGCCCGATGTGTTCTTGATCAACACAGAAGGCGAATTGCTGTATCTTGATCCGCTCGATCTCATGGTGGTGAGCTTGTCGAATCCACAACGGAGCCACTGCAACCGACCGGCGCCGTGCTCTTGCCGTGAGCTGACGGCTGATCGCTGTCAGCTAAAAAAGTTCAGCGCGGGCAGGGCGTCGAGGTGGCCGTGGAAGAAGGCGTAGCGGAAGAAGGCTTCAAGTCCGGCGAGGCGCTCGGGCGTCAGCTCGGTCCGCAGGTGGTGGCCGAAGAAGCGGTCGGCGGCATCGGGATCGACGCCGGTGCGGGCGGCGGCGAGAGCGGCGATCTCGCCCAAATGGGCCGCACCGTGGCTCTGGGCGGCCTGGAGCGCGGCGATCTCGGCCGGAGACAGCGATTCTTCCTGCCCGACCCACAGCCCGAGCACGAACGGCAGCCCGTCGGACAGGTCGGCCCACTCATCGGTCAGGTCGAGCGACGCACAATCCGTCGGCGCCGTCAGGGCCGCGTCACCGACGAGCAACGCGGCGTCGGCCGACTGCAAGGCGCGGTCGAGATCGGCCGTCGGGGCGACGGTGAAGCTCGGCTCGGTGTCGTACTTCTCGAGCAGGACGATCTTTGCCAGCACGGCTTCAGTTGACGCGGCCGGATCGAGCACGACCCGGTCGATCCGTTTGACGCCGTCGCGAAAAACGAGCACCGCCGTCCGCGAGGCGCCGTCGGTCGCCAGCCCGACGCCCGGCACGATCTGGTAGCGACCGGGTCGGCGACCGTAATCGACCACCGAGAGCAGCGTCACCGACAACCGGTTCGCCTCGAGCGCTCGGGCCAGTCCGGCCGGATCGCCCGGTTTGAAGGTGAACGGGTTTGGGATTGCGCTGGTCTCGAAGGCGTGGATCAGCGGCAGCGATTGGACAGAATCGAACACCCCGATTGGCGTCGGCATCGGCAAAAAAGGTCAGGTTGAGGGAAACGGTCGGGCGCCGAACGCCGACGCGAGCGCGGCCGGTTCAGTCGGCAGCCCGACGATTGCAACGGGCGCCGTCGGGCGGCCCAACCGGACAACCGCGACGGCGCGCAACTCGGTTTCATCGGCCTCCGCGCCGCGAACAGCCCGCAGGACGACGGGCACGGTCGGTGCGAGCGCCGCGAGCGGCTCGAACCAGTCGGCAGCGGTCGGATCGAACCCAATCTCGACGGCCGGTTCAGCGGATTGAACTGGCGGCGCGAGCGATGTCAGGGCGGCGACGGCGAACGGATCGGTCGCGGGATCGAGCAAGCGCCGGGCGGCGGCGGCATCGAGCGGTCGGCCAAGTTTGACCCAGCGGACGAGATCGGCAAGGCCCCGGTCGCGCAGCGTTGCTTCGAGCGGCGGTTCGAGGATCGGGATATCGGCGAGCAGCATATCAGATTCTGAAAACGGAGAGGACAGCGATGCAGGTACAACTCGTGCGCCGGGGCGAACCGGTCCATTTTATCGCCACCGATGAAGCGGGCCACGAGGTCCGGCTCGACGGCGGTCCGGCCGTCGGCGGAACCGGACTCGGGACCAGCCCGATGAAGCTGCTGCTGATGGCCCTCGGCGGCTGCGCCGGGATCGACATCGTCTCGATCCTGACCAAAGGCCGCCAAGTCATCGACGGGTTCGAGATGACGGTCGAGGGCGAGCGCGTGACCGACCCGATCCCCGGCCCGTTCAGAACCGTCCACGTCCTGTTTGCGTTGACCGGCGCCGGCCTCGACCCGGTCAAAGTCCGCCGCGCCGTCGATCTGAGCATGAAGACATATTGCTCGGTCGTCAAGACACTCGAAGAAACCGCGACGATCACGTATTCGGTGACCGTCAACGGCGAGCCGGTCGAGCAGACGGAGGCGAGCGTCCATGCCTGAACCGCGCATCCCGGCCCGGCCCGACGGCGAGCATCTGGACACGTCCGCGATCCGCACCCAAGTGCCGCCGAGCGGCCACGGCGAGCATGGAACGGCGATTTATCTGACCAGTTCGTTTACGTTCGAGAACGCCGAAGAAGCCCGTGCAATGTTCGCCGACGAGGTGCCGGGGCACATTTACACCCGCTACGCCAACCCGAACACGGCCGAGTTCGTCGCCCGAATGTGCGCGTTGGAGGGCGCCGAGGACGGAATCGCGGTCGCCAGCGGGATGTCGGCCATCTTTACGACCTTCGCCGGACTGCTGAGTTCGGGCGATGAGATTCTGTCGTCGCGCTCCGTCTTCGGCTCGACGCACCAGATGCTGACGCGCATCCTGCCCAAATGGGGCATCGGTCACGTCTATGCCGACATGCTCCGCCCCGAGACATGGGCCGATCTGATCTCGCCCAAAACAAAGCTGTGCTACGTCGAGACGCCGTCGAACCCGGCGCTCGACCTGATCGACCTCGACTGGCTGGCCGCGCTCTGCCGCGAGCGGGGCGTTGTGCTCGTCGTGGACAACATCTTTGCGACGCCGATCTTGCAGCAGCCGATCCGCCACGGCGCCGATCTGGTGATCCATTCCGCGACCAAATACATCGACGGACAGGGACGCGGCATCGGCGGCGTGATCGTCGGCCGGAAAGATCTGATCGCCGTTGTACAGCGCCTGATAGCGGTTGCCCGCGACGATCGGCGGGCCGAGCAGCACGCCCAGCGCGCGCTCGAACTGCGGGTCGGCCACGGCGTAGCTGTGCTGAAGCGGCTTGTCGATTTTCGTCTCGCCGCCCGTAAAGTTGGCGATGAGGAGCAGCGCCAACGTTGTCGCCAGGAGGGTGTTGACGACCAGCACGAAAGGGTGCGTGCGTCGAGAAGAGGCGTGAGAAGAAGCCATGGCGTGCGCGATGTGGGGTGGCATGGGCGGTGCGAGCGCCGCTGCCGACAGGGTGGTTGTTGCTTGGACCGGCGAGCGAACCTATCACACGAAACGCGGGCCATTTGTACAGGACGGGTCGCTAAGATCAACGGCGATGCCCCCCGACCTCAATCTTGCGCAACAGGAAGCTGTCAACTA
>JBBSVG010000364.1:0-3988 GCA_038233775.1 Bacteroidota bacterium
GCTCGACGGTCTAATCGACTACGCCGGGCTGTTTCCGCCTGCCGCGCTCGCTCTACCGACGGCCGCCGCGCAGTATGCCGAGTATCGCGATTCCGCCGACCGCGCCGCCCTCGGCCGCTTCGTCCTGCCCGCCGCGAAGCTAACCGAGTTGCGCCGTTGGCTCGCCGCGCACCCGCCGACCACGCCGTGGCCGCTCAGCGTGCTCGTCGCAACGAACGCCGATCTCGAACAGGTCGCAGCGTTCGCGGACGATCACGCCGACATTGTCTCAGTCGAGGCGAAATCGGCGCTGCCGACCCTGAATCGGCTGCCGACCGACGTTGAATCCTACGTCGAGTTGCCCATCGATGCCGATGCGGCGACGTTCGACGACCTGCGTCGGCGCGGACTGCGGGCAAAGATTCGCACCGGCGGCGTGACGACCGACGGCTTTCCCACGCCGGACGCGCTCCTCGGCTGGCTGAAAATGGCCGTCCAAAGCGGCGTGACGTTCAAGGCGACGGCCGGGCTGCACCACCCGCTCCGGGCCGATTATCGGCTGACCTACGACGACGACGCACCGGTCGGAACGATGTTCGGCTTCCTCAACGTGTTCCTGACCGCCGCGCTGCTGAGTCGGGGCGTTTCGGACGACGACGCGTGCCGCTCGCTCGTCGCCGCCGAGCCGACTGCGCTTTCAGTGGGCAGCGATGAACTCGTCTGGCTCGGTCAGCGGTTCAGTATAGATGAACTCCGCCGCTTCCGCCGCACCGTTGCCGTCTCGTTCGGGTCGTGCTCGTTCCGCGAGCCGCTCGACGATCTAAGCGCGCTCGGCCTCCGCCCTCTAACCGCTTCCTGATGCTCAACGAGACGCACCGCACCGACCTGACGAGTTGGGTCGAATCGGCCCAGTTGCCGGGCACCGATTTCCCGATCCAGAACCTGCCGTTCGGCGTCTTTCAGCGCGAATCTGGCGGTCCCGCCGCCGTTGGGGTGGCTATTGGCGACCATATCGCCGACCTCGCCGGGCTCTGGCGCGAAGGTCTGCTCGACGATCTGGCGACCGAACTGACGGCCGAGCAAATGGGCGCCGAATCGCTGATCGACGCCGCCAACCAGCCGACGCTGAACCGGTTGATGGGCCTCGATCCGTCGCTCTTGACGAAACTCCGGCGCCACTTGAGCATCGCCTTCCGGGCCGACACGGCCGTGGCTGGGCGCAACGCCGGGGTCGCGCGCCGCGTGCTCGTCCCGATGTCCACGGCGACGATGCGCGTCCCGGCCGAGATCGGCGATTACACCGACTTCTACGCCTCGGTCCACCATGCGACCAACGTCGGCTCGATGTTCCGGCCGGACAATCCGCTGCTGCCGAACTACAAACACGTCCCGATTGGCTACCACGGCCGCGCCTCGTCCATCGTCCCGAGCGGCACCGCGATCCACCGGCCGACCGGGCAGACCAAAGCGCCGGACGCCGCGATGCCGAGCGTCGGACCGAGCAAGATGCTCGATTACGAGTGCGAACTCGGCGCCTTCATCGGCCGGGGCAACCTGATGGGCAGCCCGGTTCCGTTGAAAGAAGCCGACCGGCACCTGTTCGGCCTCGCGCTGGTCAACGATTGGTCGGCGCGAGACATTCAGGCGTGGGAATACCAGCCGCTCGGGCCGTTTCTGGCCAAGAACTTCGCCACGACCGTCTCGCCGTGGGTCGTCACGCTCGAGGCGCTGGCCCCGTTCCGCCGCCAACCCGAGCCGCACGCCGACGGCGATCCGGCCCTGTTGCCCTATTTGGACGATCCCGCTGACCGCCAAACCGGCGCGTTCGACATCACGCTGGAAGTCTTGCTCCGCACCCAACAGATGCGCGACGGCGGACTGGAAGCCGTCAAACTCAGCCGGGCGAGCACGACGGCGCTCTACTGGACGCTCGGCCAAATGCTCGCGCACCACACCATGAACGGCTGCAACCTGCGGCCCGGCGACCTGATCGCCAGCGGCACCGTTTCCGGTCCGACGCCCGACGCGCGGGGCTGTCTGCTCGAACTGACGTGGCGCGGCCGCGACCCGATCACGCTGCCGACTGGCGAGACGCGCCGCTTCCTCGAACCCGGCGACGAGGTCACCATCCGTGGCCGCGCCACCCGCGACGGCTTCGCCGCCCTCGGCTTCGGCCTCTGCACTGGGGTGGTTGGATAGAAGCTCTCAGCTATCAGCCGTCAGCTATCAGCTATCAGCTCACGACAAGAGCACAGCAACGGAAGCCGTCGGCGGTGGCGGCTCCGTTCATGGATTCGACAAGCTCACCACGAACCGAGATGGGCTTGGTCATCAATCTGCGATCATCAATCTGAAATCGCCGTTCCATCGCTCTCTTCAGTTTCATCAATCCGCGCTCATCAATCATCAATTCCCCGTGGACATTACCGAGCGAAAAGATTACGCGCACAACGAGACCGTCCCGCCGGAGTTCAACGGCGACGAGCCGATGGCGCTGTTTAAGACCTGGTTCGCCGAGGCGAAGGCGACCGGGATGACCGACCCGAACGCGTTCACCCTCGCCACGGTCGGCGACGACGGCGTGCCAAGCGCCCGGATCGTGCTGTTAAAAGCGTTCGACGGCGGCGGATTCATTTTCTACACGAACCTCGACTCGCGCAAAAGCGGCGAACTGATCGCCCAGCCGGTCGCGGCGATGTGCTTCTTCTGGCCGAACCTGGAGCGACAGGTTCGGGTCGTCGGCCGGGTTGAGCGGGTGCCGGATGATGTGGCCGACGCCTACTTCGCCGGGCGACCGCGCGGCAGCCAGTTGGGCGCGTGGGCGTCGCACCAGAGCGCCGTCCTGCCCGACCGGGCCACGCTGGAGACGCAAACCGCCGCCGTCGCCGTCCGCTTCGCCGACGGTTCGGTGCCGCGTCCGCCGTTCTGGGGCGGCTTTCGGATCGTCCCGCACGAGGTCGAGTTCTGGGCCGGTCGCCCGAGCCGACTCCACGACCGACTCCGCTTCACCCCCGCCGCCGATGGCTGGCACCGCTACTGGCTCTCGCCCTGACGCCACCATTGAGGCGATGGGCGGGATGCTGCTGCCCATCGCCCCTTTGTGAGGAACGCAACCATGCTGCACCCCATCCACCGCGTGCGGGCATTCCAGATCGTGGCGCCCTACACGCTCCTCGTTACCTTTGACGATGGCACCGAACAGAGCATCTGTTTCGAGCCGATTCTATCCGGTCCCGTGTACGGCCCATTGCGGGATGGGACGTTGTTCAAAGCGGTTCGACTCGACTCCGAGGTGCACACGCTGGTCTGGCCCAACGGGGCCGACTTCGATCCGGCGACGCTACACGACTGGCCTCAACACGTTCAGGAACTGACGGCTCGCGCTCGACAATGGGCAGCCCATCCGACCGCAGCGCACTCCAGTCACTGAACCCAAAAGCTCCGATTCACCGCCGCCATCAACGGCTGACTCTCGCCGTAGCAAGTCCCTTCCGCCGCTCCCGAACCGCCCGATTTCTCCCCGAGATCGGGCGGTTTCGCTTCAGCCCAACCGTGCAACCTGCGGCCGGGCGCCGTGCATCCGGCACGATCCACCGGCGCTGATTCGCGGCTCAACTCGCCCAGACAGCCTAAAAACGCGGTTTTCGGGCTGGCGCGGTCTTGTCAAAGGGGAAACGGCAGGAGGCGCGGTCGTCGGCCGCGACTGAGGCGCCTCTGACACGCGTGACGATTCACCGTTCGGGAGATTTTCACTATGGCAACCGACAGCCTCACCGCCGCCGCACCTCGTCGCGGCAAAGCGCACCGTCGCCGCCGATTGGGCATCCGGCTCGACATGACGCCGATGGTCGATATCGCCTTTCTGCTGCTGACGTTTTTCATGCTGACGACCTCGTTCAGCCAGCCTCGGGCGATGGAGCTGAACCTGCCCGACGATCAACTGGTCGAACTGGCCGCGTCGCGTGTGCTGATCCTGCGGATCACGGACGCGCAGCGCATCGAGCTGCAC
>JBBSVG010000365.1:0-3988 GCA_038233775.1 Bacteroidota bacterium
AGCACCTCGCCATCGGCCGCATCGACGGCCAGCGGCGCGACGACCGGGACGAACCCAGCCGCGAGCAGATCGGTCAGCACCGCCGTCTCAACCTGCGTCACTTCGCCGACGAAGCCGAGCGCACCGTTGCCCAACCGCCGGGCGACGAGCAGACCCGCATCGAGCCCGGTCAGGCCGATGGCTCGCACGCCGAGCGCCACGAGATCGCGGACCACGTCCTGATTCACCCGACCGGCCAGCGTCCACCGAACCACGTCGCGGTACGGCGCGTCGGTCACGCGCTGCCCATCGACCCAAGACGAGTCGAGTCCGAGCCGCTCCCCGAGCGCCGTGATCTCCTTGCCGCCGCCATGGACGATGACCAGCGAGTCGCCCGACCGGACGCGCTCGGCGACATCCGCCGCGAACGCCGACCGCAGCGCGGCATCGCTCTGCGCCGCGCCGCCGTATTTGATGACCGAGACGCTCAAGAGCGGTAGCTCGCGTTGATGTGGATGTAATCTTTGGACAGATCGCAGGTCCAGAAGGTCGCTTGGCCGTCGCCCTGACCCAAATCGGCCCGGACGATGATGTGGTCGCCGTCGAGCACTTTCTTCGCCTCGACCTCGTCGAACACGACCGAATAGTTCGGCTCCAGCACGGCCATATCGTTGAACCAGAGCCGCATCCGTTCGGGGATGAAGTCGATCCCGGAGTAGCCGACAGCGCAGAGGACGCGGCCCCAGTTCGCATCGGCGCCGTGGATCGCCGTTTTAACCAGATTGCTGTTGGCGATGGACCGGGCCGCTTGGGCCGCTTCCGCCTCGTCTCGGGCGCCGGTCACGATCACCTCAACCAGTTTGGTCGCCCCTTCGCCGTCGGTCGCGATCAGCTTGGCCAAGTGCTGCAAGACGCCTTCGAGCGCGGCCTCGAACGTGGCCGCGTCGGCCGAATCGGGCTGGATCGGCCCCAATCCGGCGGCGCCGTTGGCGAGCATCAGCAGCATGTCGTTGGTGGACGTATCGCCGTCCACGGTCAGTCGGTTGAACGAGCGGACGTTGGCCCGGCTGAGCATCCCTTGCAACACGTCGGGCGCCAGATGCGCGTCGGTGGTGACGAAGGCGAGCATCGTCGCCATGTTCGGCGCGATCATCCCGCTGCCTTTGGCGATGGCGCCAATCGTGACCTCGCCATCGGACAGCGTGACCGTGACGGAGATGCCTTTGGGGAACGTGTCGGTCGTCAGGATCGCCTCGCCCGCGAGCGGTCCGCCGTCGGCCGACAGCGTCCGGGCGGCTTCCTGAATCCCGGCGATCACGATGTCCATCGGCATCGGCTTGCCGATCACGCCGGTCGATGAGTTCAGCACAGCCGATTGGGGCACGCCGAGCGCGTCGGCGGCTGTCCGAATCATCGTCCACGCGTCCGCTTCGCCCTGTGCGCCCGTACAGGCGTTGGCGTTGCCGCTGTTGACGACGATGGCGCTGATCCCGACCGGCGCCAGCTCGCTGCCCGTCATCTGACCGGCGAGTTGCTGCTTGTCAATCGTCACGCACGCCGCGACGACGCGGTTGGTCGTGAACACGCCCGCCGCCGCCGCCGGCAGGTCGCTGACGATCAGCGCGATGTCTTTCCGCTTCCGCTTGATCCCGCAGTGCAGTCCGCTTGCCCGAAACCCCTTCGGCGCCGTCACACTTTTGTTATGCTCGCGCCCTTCGGCCGCTTGCGCGCTGTCGATGCTGGCGGCAGCTGACGCACCGGCGCTGTCGGAATTGGCTGGGAGGGAAGCGGCCGAAGATTCGGTCGCGGTGGCGTCGGGTGTGGCTTGGGTGTCGGGCATGTCGGGTCTCGGTCTCAGAGCAGGCCGGTCGTCTCGGTCAGGCCGAACATCCGGTTGAGGTTCTGCACGGCCTGTCCGGCCGCGCCTTTAATCAGATTATCAATCACACTCAGGACGACGAAATGGCCGGTGTGCGCGTCGTGGCGCACCGTCAGGTCGCACCGGTTCGTTCCGACGACGGCCGCCATCTCCGGCACTTGGTCCGGCCCGAGCACTTGGACGAACGGGCAGCCACGATACGTTTCGGTCAACGCCTCGTGGGCCGCCTCGACCGTTGCGCCAGCCGTCGGCCGGACAAAACTCGTCGCATGAATGCCGCGCGCGGCCGGGATCAGGTGCGGGACGAACGACAGCGTCACCTTGTCGGAGCCGCCGAAGCGTTGCAGCGCGAGCGCAATCTCCGGCGTGTGCTGATGCTGGCCGACCTTGTACGCCCGGACGTTGCCGTCGAGTTCCGAAAACGAGAGGTCGGCTTTGGTCGAGCGACCCGCGCCCGACGTGCCCGAAAGCGCGCTGACGGCGATGCCGGTCGGCTCGATCAGCCCGGCTTTCAGCAGCGGCGCAAGCCCGAGCGTCGTCGCCGTCGGATAGCAACCGGGGTTGGCGACCAGCCGTGCCTCGTCGAGCGCCGGACCGACCAACTCCGTCAGCCCGTACACCGCGCCGCCCGAGAGCAACTCCGGCGCAGCGTGCTCGGCACCGTAGTAGCGGCGGTAGGTCGCCGCGTCCGCCAGCCGGAAATCGCCGCCTAAATCAATCACCCGCGTCTTGCCGCCTGCCAAGAGCGACGGGACGACGGCCATCGCCTCGCCGTGCGGCAGCGCGACGAACACGGCGTCGAGGTCCGAAAGCAGCGGCGAATCGGCCGCCGCGAAGCTCAGTTCGGTCCGTCCGCGCAG
This sequence comes from Bacteroidota bacterium, assembly GCA_038233775.1. Taxonomy (GTDB): domain Bacteria; phylum Bacteroidota; class JBBSVG01; order JBBSVG01; family JBBSVG01; genus JBBSVG01. The sequence goes on from JBBSVG010000365.1 coordinate 2,719, forward strand.
CGCCGGATGGACCCGGTCGAGCCGCTGGCCGACGGTCGAGTGCCCCGTCGCGACGACCAATTCGACCGCCGGATGCCCGAGCAGCAGCCGAACGAGTTCCCCGCCCGCATAGCCCGATGCGCCGACGATGCCTGCACGAATATTCATTTATCTGAATACAAATCCGAAGCGAAAGAAAGCGCAAAGATACGGCTTTCGTCCGGCTTCCCGCAACCGGCGCTCCAAAAATCGTTGCCCCGGCCGGGTTTGTGGCGTATCTTCGTCCAATAGTCCGGTCGTGGCTGAATAGACGATCTGGATACTCGCGCTGCTCCACCCGCTGCAAGAGGCCCCGTATGCGACGATCCCGCCGGTTGCTGCTCTCCGCGCTGTTGCTGTTGCTCCCCGCCGCAGGTTGCACCGTTCGGGCGGATAAGGAACAGCGTGTCCTCGTCAGGCCGGAAGACCGGGCGACGCTCGACCACAAAGCCCCGTTTCTGAAAGCCCATCTCCGCAACGGGCAAGTGTACGTGCTGAGCAAGTGGGCGATGGACGAGACGACGCACCGGGTCGTCGGCGAGGGGAAATTGCTCTCGCCCGACCGGTACGCGGTCGCCGATGGCGCCCTGTCGGTTCCACTCGATTCGGTCGCGCTGTTCGAGACGAACGTCGTCCGGCAGTCGCGCGCCGTCGCCGTGCTGGCGGTGGTGACGGCCGTCTCGGCGGTGGTGACGATCTCGTGTCTGGCGAACCCGAAGGCGTGTTTCGGCTCGTGCCCAACCTTCTACGTCGGCGCGGACACGACGCACATCCAGGCGGAAGGGTTCTCGGCCAGCATCGCCCCGTCGCTCGAAGCCCGCGACATCGACCATCTGGCGAGCGTCCGTCCGACCGGCCGCGACCTGACATTGCGGATGACGAACGAGGCGCTGGAGACCCACGTCGTCCGCAGCGTCGAGCTCTGGGCCGTGCCCCACGAAGGCGAGCGGGTGTATCATACTGAGGACGACCGCTTTTATCCGACCCGCTGGGAGGCCGCGCCCACACGCGCGACCGGACCCGAGGGCGACTGCACCGCGCTGGTGGCCGAACTCGACCGCCACGAGCGGCTGAGTCTGGCCGACTCGACCGATCTGGCCACCCCGGAGACGATCACGCTGGCCGTTCCGGTTCAGCCCGGCCGACCGGAACCGTTGGGCGTCGTCGTCGCGGCCCGGCAATCGCTGCTGAGCACGTTTCTGCTGTATCAGGGGCTGGCCTACTTCGGCTCCGAAGCCGGATCGGTGCTGGC
>JBBSVG010000366.1:0-3986 GCA_038233775.1 Bacteroidota bacterium
CGAGAAGCTGAACCCGATTGAGGTCGGGCTCGGCTATCAGCGCTTGATCGATGAGTGTCATCTGACGCAGGAAGAAGTCGCCAAGAAGATCGGCAAGGACCGGACGACGGTCACGAACTTCATCCGCCTGCTGAAACTGCCGACCGTCATCCAGCGCTCGCTGCGGAGCAACGAGATCTCGATGGGCCACGCACGGGCGCTGATCTCGCTCGAGGACGAGGACAAGCAACTCGACATCTGGACGGCGATCCTGAAGCAGAACCACTCGGTTCGCAAGGTCGAACAGTTGGTCAAGGAAGCGTCGCAGGAGAAGCCCGCGCCGCCGACCGGTCCGCTGCCGCTCGACAAGCTGAACCGCTCGGCCGATCCGCTCGTCGCCGATCCCGCCACCGCCGCGCAGGTCGCCGCCGTCGAGTCGCGCCTCCGGGCCGTACTGACGACGCAGGTTCGGGTCCGGCCGAAAGCGAACGGCGGCGGCGAACTGGCGATTGAGTACTACACGCCGGACGATCTCGAGCGGTTGCTCGACCTGTTCGCCACGCTCCGAGGCTGAAAGGAGAACCGATGACCGACCCGAGAATCCGTTCGGCCGAGCACGCCGAACCGTTGGCCGAGGACGCGCCGTTCGGCGGCTGGGGCAGCGTTCGCCGCTGGCACCTGTTCGGTGACGAGAGCGGCGCCGCGCCGATGACGCTCATCGCCGAGGCCGAATTGGCGCCCGAGAGCGGGGCCGCGCTGCACCATCTGGCGACCGAGGACGAGCTGCTCTACATCCTCGGCGGCCACGGCCGGTTCCGTCGCGGCGAGGGTGTCGAGACCGAAGTCTGGCAAGGCGACGCGATTCTGGTCCGCGCTGGCGAGCAGTTCGCCCTCGTCAATCCCGAGGAGCCGCCCTTGCGCTATCTGGTCGTCCGCTGGCAGGCGTCCACCGACCGACCGGCCGAATCGGCATGAACCGCTGTCGGCTTGCCGGGCTGATCGTCGCGGTTTCGCTGCTCGCAGCGGCGACGGTGCGGGCGCAGACGACCGATTCGGTCGCGGTCGTGACGCCGTCCGGCGTGGCGATTCCGGTCGTGTCGGCGCCGAATCGTGCGCGGTCGCCCCGTGTCGCGATGATTCGCTCGGCGGTGCTGCCCGGCTGGGGTCAGGTGTACAACGGCAAGGCATGGAAGGCGCCGATCATCGGCGCGGCGGCCGTCGGCTTAACGCTCGGCTGGCTGTCGGACAACCGGGCGTTTCGGGCCACCCGGCGGCAAGTGATCGACTCGTTGGCCGCCGGGCGCGGTTCGACCCCGGCGGTCAGCCAACTCATCTTGCGCCGCGACAGCCAGTTGGACAGCCGCGACAACTGGGTCTGGTACGGCGCCCTCGCCTACGCGATCCAGTTGGCCGATGCCTACGTGGACGCTCAACTGTCCGATTTCGACGCCACCCCGCCGGTCGCCACCGTTCGGCCCACCACCTTGTTGACGCCGGACGGTCGGCTCGCCCCGGCGCTCACGCTCAGCCTGCGCTGGTAGGCCGAATCCGCTCGGCGGCGTGCTCCACGTTGGGGTCGAACCCGATGAGCATGTCGCGAATCGGCGGCTCAATCGGGATTGCCTTGCCGGTGGCGACCGTGACGCGGTGGTAGCGCATCCACACGCGGGCGTAGTCTTTCCCACCGGTCGCGGCCGAGTGGAACCGACCGGCCGCCGTCATGTGCGTCTCGGCCAGCGACTTGGCCCACGTCGTCAAGAACAGCGGCGCACCGTAGGCGACGGGGCGGAGGAACTCGATCTCGGCCCGACCGAGCAGCCAGCCGATCCCGGTCTGAATCTCGGCCGGGATGTCGTATCCCAGATCGCGGAGCAACTGCGCGCTGCGCCCTTCGTGGAAATAGTTGAGGTACTGCGCGTTGTTCAGGTGGCCGAATAGGTCGAAATCCTGAAAACGCGGGATCAGCTCGATGGTGCCGGGCATGACAATTCCTTGTGCGGTCGAAAGGCTGCAAGATACGCCCGGTCGGCCTCTCACGCAGCGATGAAAGCCCTGTCTGTCAGAACCGACGCCTTGCGTTGGGGTTGCAGATTGACCGGGTTGAAACCGGGGCGGAAGCGCTTTTTACGGGACTTTTCCGGCTTTTGAAATTTGGCATTCGTTTTTCTATGGCCCTCGACAAGCCGGGCGGATGTGGGTCCGCCGACACGGCAGCAGATCGCAGGCTGGGGGCCTCGATCAGAACGAGAAGCGGATGTGGGTCCGCGCATCGTTCGACCAAACTTGCCCCGGTTCAGGCTGTGGGGCCTGACGAAACCGAGGAACGGACTGGCGAGCAACCGGCGTGTGGGCGCTCGGTCGCCGGATGAGGAGATAGCGGGCCGATCATCTGTGGGGATGATCGGCCCGCTTGCGTTTCGGTCCACCCAAATCGAGGCCTGACCCGTGGCTCACGCGCCGCACACCCGACAGATCTTCATCTGCACCGCCTCCAAATGCGACCCCGACGGCGAGCTGAAGGCGCTGTTCAAGGCTGAACTGAAGGCGTGCGGACTGAAAAAAACCGTCCGCGCGATGGGCTGCTCGTGTCTCGATCTGTGCAAGCACGGGACGAACGTCATGGTCCAGCCCGATCACGTCTGGTACGCCCACGTCCGCCGCGCCGACGTGGCCGACATCGTCCGCTGTCATCTGGTCGAGGGCGAACCGGTCCGGCGTCTGCTCGGTCCGCTGGCCGGAGCGCGGTCGTGACAGCCGATGTGCGCCGACCGACCGCGCTCGGTCTCGGTGACTTCGTCCTAACGCGGATCGGCGGCGTGCCGATCATCGGCGATGCCCGTTGGCTGCTGCTGCTCGTCGGGCTGGCGTGGTACTTGGCCGCGAAACACTTCCCGCCGCTGGCGCCGCAACAGACCGGCGCGGTCTATCTGCTGATGGGCGTCGGCTCGGCCGTCGGGCTGTTCGGGTCGGTGCTCTTGCACGAGTTGGGTCACGTCTGGGCGGCCCGTCGGGTCGGGATTCGGACCCGGCGCGTCCGGTTGCACCCGGTTGGCGGTGTGGCCGTGTTCGAGGGCGAGGCGCAGACGGCCGGGGCGGAGGTCGGGATCGCGCTGGCCGGTCCGGCGATGAACCTGATCGTCGGCGGGACTCTCGTCGGCCTTGCGTTCGCTGTGCCGCTGCCCGAACCGGTTCGACAAGCGCTGCTGTTCGTCGGCGGCTGGGGGAATCTGGCGCTCGGGGCGTTCAACCTGCTGCCCGGTTATCCGCTCGACGGCGGCTACGCCCTGCACGGTCTGGTCTGGCGAGCGCTCGGCGATCCGCTTCGGGCGGCGACGGTTCTGTCGTGGGTCGGCCGCGTGCTGGCCGCCGCCGCTGCCGCCTACGCGCTGGCGATTGCGTTCAATCAGGCGCCCGGCACGATCACGACGGCCGCAGGCTTGGGCTACTTGGCGCTGCTGTTCTTCCGTGCGGCCCATCGGGCGGTGCCGCAGGCGGCGGCTCGCCAGGCGCTTGCCCGCTTGACGGTCGCCGACGTGTTCGTGCCGACCGATCCCGCCATCATGGTCGATGCGCCAGCCTCGACGCTGCGCGCACAGTTCGCCGGGCTGATTCGACCGGTCCGGGTCGTGACCGACCGCTCGGGTCGACCGGTCGGCTTGATCGCGTCCTACGATCTGGCCGAACCCGACGAGGAGCGGCCGGATGACACAGTCGCCGACCTGATGCTCGACCTGCTCCCCGAAACCGCACCCATCGCCGCCACCGCCCGGCTACGCCTCGCCTTCGACCGATTGACCATCGAAGGCGACGAACTGATTCCCGTCACCGGCCACGCGGGCGAAATCGTCGGGCTGATTTCGGAGAACGACGTCCAGACGGTGCTGGCAGAGGCGATGAAGAAATGATGAATGATGAGCGAGGGTAACTAACCCAAGTTGCCACCTACCGGAGCGCATAGTTGAAGCTGGCGGCGAGCACGAAGAGAAACACCTTCAACTCGAAGCCTC
>JBBSVG010000367.1:0-3986 GCA_038233775.1 Bacteroidota bacterium
AATCCTCCGCGATCTCGTTCGGCGCAAAGTCAAGGCGCTCATCTCCATCGGCGAAGGGGCCGAGAAGCTCGAAGCCGACCTCGGCGGTCTGACCCGGACCGTGCGGGCTCGCTCGATGGAAGACGCGACCCGACTCGCGCAGGAACTGGCCGATCCGGGCGATGTCGTCCTGCTCTCACCGGCCTGCGCCTCATTCGATATGTTCGACAACTACGAGCACCGGGGCGAGACGTTTAAGCGGTTGGTGGGGAATCTGTGACGGAAGCTATCGGCAAGAAAGCTGACAGCTATCAGCTATCAGCTATCAGCCGTCAGCTAACGGAAAGAGAACGGCAAGAGCAAGACAAAAAGACTCATTCACAAGATTTTGAGATTCGACATGGCAAAGCAATACGCAAAAGCGCCCGAGATGACCATCGACCCGAAGGGGTCGTACCGGGCGACGATCAAAACCAATCGCGGTGACATCGTGATCGAGCTGTCGGCCGAGCACGCGCCGAAGACCGTCAACAACTTCGTCACGCTGGCGAAGGACGGCTTCTACGACGGCGTGGCGTTCCATCGCGTGATCCCGAACTTCATGGTCCAGGGCGGCGACCCGACTGGGACCGGTCGCGGCGGTCCGGGCTACAAGTTCGAGGACGAGACGCGCGGCAACCCGCTGCGGCACAACAGCCCCGGCATCCTCTCGATGGCGAACGCCGGCCCGAACACCAACGGCAGCCAGTTCTTCATCACCCACGGCCCGACGCCGCACCTCGACGGCATCCACACCGTCTTCGGCAAGGTCGTCGAAGGGCAGGACGTGGTCGATGCGATCCGCCAGGGCGACCAGATGGAATCCGTGACGATCTCCGAAGGGTGAGTTTTCAGGCTCTTTCGTCGTGGGTGGTGGCTCCGTTCATGGATTCGACAAGCTCACCACGAACGGCGATCATCGACCCTTCTTTTCCTGTCACCCTGAACGCAGTGAAGGGTCTCACGCCGAGGCCGGACTTTCAGTGAGATCCTTCACTTCGTTCAGGATGACAGCGCGTTGAGAATGCCGGGTTTCTCCGTCGGGCAAGCGCACCGAAAATGCCCGTGGTCTGACAACTGACTGATTGAGGCCGCCGACACGCGGATATTAAGAATGACGACGCTGAGTGTGGAGAGCATCCCGGAGACAGTTCAGCCGGTCGCGGCGGCGACGAGGCGGGCGCGGGGCGTGCTCGACAAGTACACGCTCTGGCTCGTGCTGGCGATGATGGCGGTCGGCTCGGCGGCGGTGTACTCGGCCTCGTCGGCGTGGGGCGGGGCGAAGTTCGGCTCGTCCGAATACTTCATCACCCGACACGGCCTGCGGCTGGTGATCGGCTTTGGGCTGATGATTCTCGTCAGCCGGGTCAAGTATCGGCTGTGGCGGAAAGTCTCGAAGCCGATGCTGTTCGGGACCGTCGTGCTGCTGCTGCTGCTGCTCGTGACCGGCGGCGCCGGGTCGATGAAGGGCGCGAACCGGTGGATCTCGATCTTCGGCCTGTCGTTTCAGCCGTCCGAGCTGGCGAAGTGGGTGCTGCTGATTCACCTCTCGACGTTGCTGGCCGAGAAGGAGCGCTACCTGCACGAGTTCAAGCGCGGGTTTGTGCCGTGTCTGATCTGGGTCGGCGCGGTGGTCGGGCTGATCGCGATTCAGCCGAGCTTCTCGATGGCCGCGACGGTCGGGGCGCTGGCATTTCTGCTGATGTTCATCGGCGGCGTCGATTGGAAGCACATCGTCGGCGTTGGGCTGGCGGTCGTGCCGGTCGGCGTGCTGTTCGTCTTGCTCGAGCCGTACCGGTTGCAGCGGGTGCTGAACATGATGGGCAAAGGGAACGCGGAAACGACGTATCAGCTCGATCAAGCGTTGATCGCGCTCGGGTCTGGCGGACTAACCGGCCTCGGACCGGGCAACAGCTTGCAGAAGAATTTCTTCCTGCCCGAGCCGTTCAACGACTTCATCTTCCCGATCATCGGCGAGGAGTACGGCTTCATCGGCGCCGCGTTCGTCATCACGCTGTTCGTCCTGTTCGCTTGGCGCGGGTTCAAGATCGCCAAGCGGGCGCCGGACACGTTCGGTCGGCTGCTGGCGGTCGCAATCACGATGACGGTCACGCTCTACGCATTGGTCAACATCGCGATCACCTGCGGCCTGCTGCCGACGACCGGGCTGCCGATGCCGTTCATCTCGTATGGCGGAACGAGCGTGTTTTTCACGTCGATTGCCATCGGGATTCTGCTGAACGTCTCGGCCTACGCCGATCTGGAAGACGCGCCCGAGTCGGCGACCGCGCCATGACCACGATTCTCTTCGCCGGCGGCGGCACCGGGGGACACGTTTTTCCGGCCATCGCGGTCGCCGACGAGATTCGGCGGCAGCGGCCCGAGGCGCAGATTCACTTCGCCGGGACGAAAGCCGGGGTCGAGTGGCGGGTTGTGCCGGAGGCGGGCTACGAGATTCATCCGATCTGGATCTCCGGTTTTAAGCGCTCGCTCTCGGCCAAAAACCTGCTCTTTCCGCTCAAACTGGTGACGAGTTTGGTCCAGTCGCTCGCCCTGATTCGGCGGCTGAAGCCGGATGTGACGGTCGGGTCCGGCGGATACGTTTCGGGTCCGGTGCTCTACGCGGCGCAGAAGCTCGGTCGGCCGACCGTCTTGCAGGAGCAAAACGCCAAGCCGGGCGTGACGACGCAGTTGCTGGCCGAGAAAGTGGACGAGGTGTTCCTCACGTTCGAGCGGAGCAAGAACTTCTTCAAGCGGAAAGATCATCTGACCGTCAGCGGCAACCCGACCCGGTCGAGTCTGGGCGCGGCGGTCGACCGAACCGAGGCGCGGCGCTTCTTCGGACTCGAAGCCGACCGGCCGACGCTGCTGATCTACGGCGGCTCGCTTGGGGCGCTTGCGATCAACGAAGCCATCGGCAAGTGTCTGGGCCTTTTGATCGACGGCGGGATGCAGGTCGTCTGGCAGACGGGCCGAACCCACGAAACCGCGATTCGGGCCGCCCACGCCGACCGGTTGGCGCCCGCCGACGGATCACCGGCGCGGGTCTGGATCGGCGGGTTCATCAGCCGAACCGATTTCGCGCTCGGTGCCGCCGATCTGGCCGTCTGCCGAGCCGGGGCGACGACGCTGGCCGAGCTAACGCTGGTCGGGCTGCCGAGCATTCTGGTCCCGCTGCCGACGGCGGCCGAGGACCATCAGACGGAGAACGCCAAAGCGCTGGTCGTCAAAGGCGCGGCCGAACTGGTCAAGAACAGCGACGCGCCGGACTGGCTCTACCCGACCATCGTCCGCTTGATGGGCGACGCCGACAGCCGCCGCCGGATGCACGAGGCGGCGCTGCGGCTGGCTCGACCCGAAGCGGCCCGAACCATCGCCCAAGCGATTCTCCAGCGGGCCGACGCGAACCGCGCTCCAGCCGAACGGGTGGCGACATGAGCTTCAAGGCGCGGCTCGATGTGTATTACCAAACGACGCTGCTGCTGCTGCTCGGCATCGGCGCCTACGTCGGGTTGCATCTGACGGTCGATGAAGGCGCGGCGGAGTTCGAGCTGAAGCCGCTGCTCTACGTGCTGACGATTCTGATGGCTTTTTCGCTGATCGCGTTGCTCGTCGCGTGGATCGAGCGGCGCGAACTGGTGCTGACGCCGGAAGCGGTCGAGCTGCGGACCCGGTTCAGTCGCCGGATCTACCCGACTGCCGAGATGGAGTGGATCAAGTACGGCAAGCCGCGACGGGTGCGGGTCTGGGGCGAGCACCGGATCATCCGGTTCAAGCTGAAAGGCGAGCCGCGCCCGCGCCGGATTCGGGCCGGGGCATTCGAGAACGAACCGGAACTGCACCGGGCCGTCGAGTCGATCATTCGCGGGATGCAGGGCGGCAGGACGAAAGACTGACATTCGTTCTTGAAAATCGGTGTGTAAGTGAGATTTGATCTCCGTTCGTGGTGAGCCTGTCGAATCCATGAA
>JBBSVG010000368.1:0-3977 GCA_038233775.1 Bacteroidota bacterium
TCTCGGTCGTCGGGTTGAATGGGTTCGGGCTGTTCTGCGCCAATCGGTAGCTCGTGACCGGCGCCAGCGTCACCTCGATGACCGGGCTCAGGTGCGAGCCGCCGTCCAGATCGTGCTGACGCAACCGGTAGCGCAACGAGGCGACACCGGAAGGCGGCGCGGCGTCGGTGGCGCTGTACCGCTGCGCCTCGACGGTCGTCCCGTGTCCGGCGATCATCGGGCCGACCGTCTGCCACGACGCGCCTAGATCGGCCGAACGCTCGACGGTGAAGCCAGCGTTCTGCGTCTCGCTCGCCGTCTGCCACGACAGCTCGATTTTTCCATCGACAGCGCGGCCCGAGAAAGCCGTCAACTCGACCGGCAGGCGCAGGTTCGACGGCAGCGAGCGGCTGATGACGACATCGTCGATCCGACCGAACAGGTTGTCGAATGTTTCGTCGGTCGAGCCACCCAGAAAGCGCCCGCCGATGACGAGCGGATCGTCGTTCGCCTGCGCCGTCACCGGCGTCGCGAACGACACCCGCTCGAGCAGGACTTCGAGGCTGTCGCGGTTGCCGTCGAGCTGCGACGGGATGACGATGCGGAACAGCACCTGATTGATCGCATCCTCGAACACCGCCGTGACCCGATACCACCGACCCGACGACATTGGTGCCTGCGTCGTCGAAACGCTGGTTCGGTTGGCCCCGCCGAAGCCGAATGTCAGCCCGGTGTTGAACGAACCGGCATTGGTCCCCTGCTTGGTCCCGAACCGGTAGTTGAAGGCCGTCGGCGCGAGCGACGATTCGTCGCCTTTCGCCACAATCGTCCCGGTCCCGTTCTCCGTCAGCCAGATGAGCGCGCTGACGAACAGCGTGTCAGGGTTCGAAAAATCGGCCGGCGACGTGCCGGGGTCGTCCAACGCGAAGGCATCGCCCGGCCCGAGGCCGTAGCTCGTCTTCAGCCCGCTGGAGGAGAGGGTCAGGTTGCGGGTGTTGCCCAGAAACTTGCGCCCGTTCGGTGTCCCGTTCGGTGCCGGCTGGGCGCCAGCCACGAACGGATCGGCGTCGTTCTCATCGACGATGTTGCCGCCGTCGATCAATCGGCCCATGTTCGTCGTCGCCGAACCCTTGTTGCTCAGGCTGTCAGGCGGCTCGAAGTCGAACCGGAGATCGCCGGGGTTCGAGGTGATCTGGCCCCAAGCCAGCGGCGCAAACAGCAGCACGCTCATCAGGCCAAGCAGGGGCGCACAGATACGATAACGAGAGTTCATCGGGGTTCCTCCTGAGCACGCACCATCGAGCACCGGTCGCACCGTCCGACTGTCTCCGCCCTTTGGGGCGACACCAAACAGTCCTACATATAAACGGTCTAACTCAGCAGGCTCGAGGCGCCCATTCAACAGAGCGCGCCGGAGCCGCGTTCCGGTCCGATAGCAGCCCCCGATACCCAAAAAGCCGGGACAAGTCTCGCGACCCGTCCCGGCTCCCAGCCCATCCTTGCGACAGCTTTTCCGCTTACTTCAGCAGCAGCATCTGCCGCGAGAGCGAGCGCCCGCCATCGACCGACAAGCGGTACACATACGCCCCGGCTGGCAACCCGACGCCGTCGAACGCAACCGTGTGGTTGCCCGAGGCCATCGGCCCATCGACCAGCGTGCTCACCGCCCGACCGAGCGCGTCGTACACCGTCAACCGCACCCGCTGACCGTCAACCGGCAAGCTGAACCGAATCTCAGTCGTCGGGTTGAATGGGTTCGGGCTGTTCTGCGACAACCGGTAGCTCGTGACCGGCGCCAGCGTCACCTCGATGACCGGGCTCAGGTGCGAGCCGCCGTCCAGATCGTGCTGACGCAGCCGGTAGCGCAGGCTCGACGCACCGGCCAGCGGCGCGGCGTCGGTGGCGCTGTACCGGTTCGCCTCGATGGTCGTCCCGTGTCCGGCGATCATCCCGCCGACCGTCTGCCACGACGCATCGAGACCCGCCGAGCGCTCGACGGTGAAGCCAGCGTTCTGCGTCTCGCTCGCCGTCTGCCACGACAGCTCGATTTTTCCATCGACAGCGCGACCCGAGAAGGCGGTCAGCTCGACCGGCAGGCGCAGGTTCGACGGCAGCGAGCGGCTGACGGCGATGTCGTCGATCCGGCCGAAGAAGTTCGCCACGATGGGCGTCGTCAGGCTGATCTGGAAGCGACCGCCGATGATCAGCGGGTTGTTGTTCGCTTGGGCCGTGACCGGCGCATCAAACGGAACCATCTCGTAATAGAGCAGGACGCTGTTCGTCTGGTCGTAGATATAGAACGAAACCGCGTTCGTTGCATCTTCGAACACAGCGGTCACACGGTACCAGTTGCCCGGCCGCATCGGCCGACCGGTCGTGATCACCTGATTTCGGTTGGCACCGCCGAACCCGAACGAAAGCCCAGTGTTGTCAACTTGATCCGGCTCGACCGTCGAGTAGGTGCCGAAGCGGTAGTTGAACGCCGTCGGCGCGGTCGATGACTCGTCGCCTTTGGAGATGATGGTCCCGGTGTGGTTCTCCGTCAGCCAGATGAGCGCACTGACGAGCAACGTGTCGGGGTTCGAGAAATCGGCCGGCGACGTGCCCGAGTCGTCGAGCCGGAACGCATCGCCGACCGTCAGCCCGTAGGAAGTTTCACCGGTGAACTTCGCCTCCGAGGTGTTGATGAGCGATCCGAGGAAATAATTGCCGTTCGGCGTGCCGTCCGGTGCCGGTTGCTGCCCGGCCGTGGTGGTGTCGGCGTCTCGGGCGTCAACGATGCGGGCATCGTCCATGAGGACGCCAGTCTGGACCAGCAGGGCCGATCCCTTGTTGTTCAGGCTGTCGGGTGGCTCAAAATCATACCGCAGATCACCGGGTCCGCCCGTAATTTGTGCCGATGCCGGTCCGGCGACTGCAACCATCACGAGGGCCATCAGGCCGACCCATTTTCCACCTGCCATAACCAGTTCCATTCGCTTGAATTGCATCCCCCGTACACAGGGTAGATCTCCGGGGGAAGATCGCGGCCCGCCGCAACACAAATCAAGCCCTGTTCAGCGACTTGGCGGGTGCGATGTGACCCAAGCCGGTTGTCTCTCCGCCGGGGCGACCGTACCTTCGTTCCGTGCCCGACCGGATCTCGTCGCGCGCCCCGACCGCCACCGCCCATGACGACGTCCGCTCTGCCGCCCGACCCGCGCCGAATCCTGGCGATTCGCTTCTCCTCCATCGGCGATGTGGTCCTGACCACCCCAGCGTTGCGGGCGATCCGGCGGCGATTCCCAGCGGCCGAACTGGACCTCGTCGTTCGGGCCGACCTCGCGCCGCTGATGGCGTCCAACCCGCACTTGACCCGGCTGATCCCGTTCGATCCCGCGCTCGGTCGGCCGGGTCTGGCCGCACTGAGAACCGAGTTGTTGGCTGGCGAGTACGATCTGGTGATCGACTGGCAGGACAACCTCCGCAGCCGCGCCCTGCGCCGGGGGCTGGCCGCCGACATTCGGGTGATCGACAAGCGCCCGTGGCGGCGGCTGGCGCTGATCCATCTGAAGCACGACACCTATCCTGCCGATCCGATCCCGGTGCCGCTGCGCTACATCGAAGCCGTCGCCGATCTCGGCGTGACCGACGACGGACTCGGGCTCGAGCTGCCCGTCCCGCCCGAATCGCAGCGCTCGGCCGACGCGCTCTGGCAAGCGGCCGGTCTGGACGAGGACAGCCAACCGGTTGGGCTGGTGCCGGGCGCGAAACACGAGACGAAGCGCTGGCCGACCGAACACAGCATCGCGTTGGCCCGTCAGCTAATCACCGCCGGACCGGTGGTTCTGTTCGGTGGCCCGGACGAGCGGGCGCTCGGGGCCGAGATCGCCGCCGCCGCGCCGGGCACGGTCGATCTGACCGGTCGGCTGACGTTGCTCGAAGCGGCGCACCTGCTCGGTCGCTGCCGGACCGTCGTCAGCAACGACACGGCGCTGATGCATCTGGCGGCGGCGGCA
>JBBSVG010000369.1:0-3970 GCA_038233775.1 Bacteroidota bacterium
CGCTGCCCGGTGAACAGCATCGCAAGGCCGCGCTCGTCGGCGGCTGCGATCACCTCGGCGTCACGGACCGAGCCGCCGGGCTGGACGACGCACGTCGCCCCGGCCTCGGCGGCCGCGATCACGCCATCGGCGAAGGGGAAGAAGGCATCCGACGCAACCGCCGAGCCAACCAGCGAGAGGCCCGCGCGCGCCGCCTTCTCGACGGCCAGCCGCGACGCATCGACCCGAGACATCTGCCCGGCGCCGACGCCAAGCGTCCGGTCGGCCGCCGCATAGACGATGGCGTTCGACTTGACGTGCCGGACGATCCGCCAACCGAACTCCAGCGCCCGCCGCTCGGCCGCGCTCGGCTCGCGCTGGCTTACCAACTGCCACGAGTCGGGCTCAATCGGGGCGAGATCGGGCGTCTGCACGAGCAGTCCGCCGGGGACGGTTTTCAACTCAAGCCCGAGTTTCGGCGGACCCACCGGCAACCGGATCAGTCGCCGGTCGCGCTTGCGCCGGAGAAACGTGAGCACCTCGTCGGGGAAGTCGGGCGCGACGACGAGTTCGGTAAAAACCTCATTCAGAATCTCCGCTGTCGCCAGATCGAGCGGTCGGTTCGTCACCACAACGCCGCCGAACGGCGCCTCGCGGTCGGTCTCGAACGCGGCGCGGTACGCCTCGGCCAACGAGTCGCCCTGACCGACGCCGCACGGGTTGGTGTGCTTCAGGATCGCGACCGTCGGCGGCGCGTCGGCGAAGTCGGCGATCAGACGGGCGGCGGCGGTCAGATCGAGCAGGTTGTTATAAGATAGCTCTTTGCCGTGCAATTGCTCGAACCCGGCATCGCCCAATCCGTACAGCGCCGCTTGCTGGTGCGGGTTCTCGCCGTAGCGCAGCGTCGCCAGTTTCGGAACGACGAGCCGCAGCGTGTCGGGCAGATGGGTCGGATCGGTCGCGGCTTCGCGGTCGAAATAATCGGCAATTGCGGCGTCGTAAGCGGCCGTCCGACCGAACGCGGCGCGGGCCAACTCGAACCGGGTTTCGTCCGACAGCCGACCGTTTCCGGCGCGCAGTTCGGTCAGCACGTCGTCGTAGCGCGACGGATCGGTGACGACGGCGACGTGGCGGTGGTTCTTCGCCGCTGCCCGGATCATCGTCGGTCCACCGACATCGATCTGCTCGATGGCCTCGGCCCTGCTCACGCCCGGTTTCGCCACGGTTTGCTCGAACGGGTAGAGCGTGACGACGACCAGATCGACCGGTTCGATCCCCTCGCGCGTCATCTCGGCGACGTCGGTTTCGACCTCGCGACGGGCCAGAATCCCGCCGAGCGCCTTCGGGTGCAGCGTCTTGACTCGACCGCCGAACACTTCCGGAAACCCCGTCACCTCCGACACATCCGTGACCGGCAGCCCGGCCGAGCGGATCGCCGCAGCGGTTCCGCCGGTCGAGAGCAGCGTGAACCCGATCTCAACCAGCCCGGCGGCAAACGCCGTCAGACCGGTTTTGTCATGAACCGACAGCAAGGCGCGCATGGGTGTCAGGCAGCGTGAATCGAAGCGTCGTTTCGGGAATCAGGCCCTGTTTCTCCGGTACGGAAATGACCGGGAGATGCCGTTCATCAGCGAGTTTGCCATCGCGTCGGGTGAGGAACCGACCGAACCGGACGCTTCATGGGTGTACTTCCAGAGCAATGAGCCCGTGGCACCGTTGTGAATGGTCATGTCGATGGTGACCTTGTTCGTCGGTCCCCACACCCCGATAAGCAGCCCCAACGCGGCAGCCCCAGCGCCGGACATCGGCTTCGTGCGAAAAATGTTGCCCGAGACGACCGCATCGACACCGAGCATTTTGGCGATCTCATCCTTCGTGTGCGCTCGCATCACTTCGTAGGTGATGCCGCCCTGCTCCAGCAGCGCATTCGTCTGATCCACGTCCTGAAACTCGACGGTGTAGTTGTTGGCGCGCTTGAGAAATTTCATGTACACTTGCCGCTGGAACAGATACGCTTCGTCCTTCCGCATCGTACTCAGCGCCTCGGGCGTCAAGTCTTTCGGCAGTCCCTTCGAGTCAATCGTCACATCGAACGGCAGCACGGCCACACGCTTGTGCGTGCTCGTGGTCTGGGCAAATTCCGGTGCGGTGTAGATCGAAGCACACGCTTGCAGCGCGAGCGCCATCAGCACCACAACCAGAAGGCGGAACCGAACAAACAGCTTGACCATCGGGAACCTCTTGCGACAGGGTGGAAGAAACACATGATCCCATCGGGGGGATCGGCTACGGCACTTTAATCAATCAACGGAAGTCGAGGAAAGGAGTCGGGCGAGCGTTTGGGGGAAGATCCGGTGCTCGACGGCCAGAACGCGGGCGGCGAGCGTCTCGGGCGTGTCGTCGTCGAGCACGGGCACGCACGATTGGGCCAGAATGCGGCCCGTATCGTAGCCGTCATCGACCAGATGCACCGTCGCGCCGGACACCTTGCACCCGGCCCGCAGCACCGCTTCGTGGACGTGGCGACCGTACATCCCGGCGCCGCCGAAGCTCGGCAAGAGCGACGGGTGGATGTTGACGATCCGGCCGCGATACGCCGCAACGACGGCGGACGGAATCGGTTTCAGGTAGCCCGCCAGCGCGACGAGATCGACCTGATGCTCGGTTAGCGCCGTTAGCAGCGCGGCCGAGAACGCATCGTCGCTCGCGACCATCGGTCGGCTGAGGTGGACGGCCGGGATGCCGCGCTCGCGGGCCGTCGTCAGTCCACCGGCGTCGGCACGGTTCGACAGGCAGAGCGCGACTTCGGCCAGAAGCTCGCCCCGCTCGATGGCGCCCAAGATCGCGGCGAAGTTGGAGCCGCGACCCGAAAGCAGCATGGCAATTCGGCGGCGGTCAGACAACGGCGCCCTCCGCGAGCCGCAGCGTCGCCGGGGCACCGTCGGCCGGGGCGGTCAACTCGACCTCGGCGCCGATGGGCAGCGTCAGCTTGCGCGGGATGTGGCCGTACACGAGGCCCGAGACGACCGGACCCGTCCCGCTGCCTGCGCCGAGCAGGTGATCGTCGAGAATCTCAGCCAGTTCAAGCGTTGGTTTCGACAAGTCGCTCGGGACGCAGTCGGTCAGCTCACCGACGACGACGGCGGCGGCGCGGGCCAGCGTTCCGCTCAACCGGAGTTGGGCCAGCAGTCGGTCGAACCGATACGGCTCCTCGCCGATCTCCTCGAACGCGACGACCGTTCCAGCCACGTTCGGCAGATACGGCGTGCCGACGAGCGTCACCAGCAGCGCGAGGTTGCCGCCGAGCAGCCGACCGCGTGCCGTGCCGGGGCGATGGACGACGAGCGGACGGCCATCGGGATTGTCGAGCGGCGCGGGCGTCGGATCGGTCAACAGTCGCCACAGATGGTCTTCGGAGTACGGATCGAAGCCGTCGTGCATCTCGACGCCGACCATCGGGCCGCTGAACGTCGCCAGTCCAGCCCGGCGCCAGAGCGCGAGTTGCAGCGCCGTCGTGTCGGAGTAGCCGACGAAGATCTTCGGGTCGCGCCGGGCGGCTTTGTAATCGACGAGCGGCAGCAAGCGCGGCGTGCCGTAACCGCCGCGCAGGCAGAAGATCGCCCGGACTTCTGGGTCGCGGAAACAGGCGTTCAGATCGGCCGCCCGGTCGGCGTCGCGACCGGCGAGGTAGCCGTGGACCGAGCGGACGTGCTCGCCCAGCCGAACCCGGTAGCCGCGACCTTCGAGGTACGCCACGCCGCGCTCGATCCGGCTGTGATCGGCAATCGGCGAGGCCGGTGCGACGACGCCGACGAGGTCGCCGGGGCGAAGTCGGGGCGGACGAGACACGGCCGAGGCCGCCCGACGGGTCGGTCGGTCGGTGGAGATCAGCGGATCGGAGGTCGGCACGGGGCGCGGGTCCGTCGGACGGGAGAGACGAAGTGACAAGGGGTTACGGCCGGAGAGCAGAACAGCGGCGTCGGTTCGGAAG
>JBBSVG010000370.1:0-3962 GCA_038233775.1 Bacteroidota bacterium
CGAAGATCACCGCCGCATCGACCACGCGAAGGGCGGCGATGAGCAGCGCCCGGTCGGCTTCCGGAACGAGCGGTCGGGTTGGACCTTTCAGCCGCCGGACCGAGGCGTCGCCGTTGATCCCGACGATCAGCCCGTCGCCCAACCGACGCGCGTCGGCCAAATACTCGGCGTGACCCCGGTGCAGCAGGTCGAACACGCCGTTGGTGAACACGAGCCGCTTACCCGCCGCTTTGAGGTGGCGGCGCCAAGCGACGGCTTCATCCAGCGTCAGAACGGGCATGGTCAGATCGTCTCGGGCAGGCCGAAGGTGTCGTTGAAGGCGACGATGCCGATGGTGAAGGCGAGCGGGTACGTCACCAAGATCCCAACCCCGCAGGCGTAGACGCCGAGCCCGGAGAGGAACCCGACGACAAACGTGAACAGGGTGAACATGAACCAGTCGCCTTTGGTCGCGTCGATGCTCCGCTTGATCGCCTCGACCGGACCCATCCGGTACAGCACCACCATCGGCACTGCAAACGACGTCAACCCGAGGACGACCAACCCCGGCAGGATGCACAGCAGCATCCCGGCAAAGGCCATCAGCGCGACCAGAAACCCGACGCCGAGCAGCTTGACCAACGGGACATCGGTGCGGAACAGGTCTTTGACCGAGATCGACTCGCCACGCATCTGCCGGGCCGCCATCCGGTACAGGTTGGCGTAGCCGTAGAGCATCCAAAGCCAGACCAGTGGGAAGAGCAGGAACCAGAACCCGATCAGCGTCATCGAGAACGGCAACTGTCCGTCGGCCGGCATCTGGCCGGCTTGGAGCCGAGCCGCCGAGCCGAACATCGTCGCAAGCATGGCCATGTAGAGCAGGGCGAACGGGGCGATCAGGATCGCCGTCGCGCCCACCCACGTCTGCCAACGGGCGCGGAACAGATCCCAGCCAGCGGAGATCCACGGGCCGAAGCGGACCTTGCCGGGCGGCGGCGGGGTCGGTGCGGCGGGTGCTGCATAAGGGTCAAAGCTCACCGATGTCCTCGTTCCACAGGGTTAGATGTTGGGCGATAAACCCGCCTAAGAGCGCGATATAATCGGCATCGGCCAGATCGGATGATCCACCCGTCCAGCCGAACCTTCGTTTGAGGCGTTTCGATGGGGTAGGGAGAGCGTGGGGATTCGAGAGGGACGAACCGAGAAGCGGAGATGCCGTCGTCGGCTGAAAGGTACAGCCATTCACCGGCAATTTACGCAGGGAGGGCGGCACCGCCCGTCTCGGCACCGCCCTCGGCGTGAAGTTACTGCCCGGCGGACTTACTTGACGAGCGTCACCCGCTGGCTGCTGGTGTGCGTGCCGCTCGCGCCCGTGGCGACCACGCGGACGAGGTACGCGCCCGTCGCCAGCCCGGCCGCATCCACCACGAGCGCCGCCGTGCCGGCCGACATCTGCCCGCGCTGAACCGTCCGCACCGGCTGACCGAGCGCGTTGTAGAGCGTGGCCGTGACCTGCGCCTGTTCCGGCAGCGACAGCATCAACCGGGTCGCCGGGTTGAACGGGTTCGGGCTGGCCTGAGATAGCGCGAACGCGACCGGGGCCGAGGACGCGACGGCCGTGACCTCGACCGTCTGCCCGTACGCGTGGACCTCGCCGGAGCCGTCGACGCTCCGCAAGGTGTAGACGTAGCGCTCACCCGGCTGCACCCGACCGTCGGTGAAGCCGTAAGCGCTCGGCTGGCCGGTGGTGCCGCGCCCGCGCAGCCCGGCCAGCGTGCGGTAGCTGGCGACCTCGACGCCGTTGCGAACCACGACGAAGCCCGAGTTGTCGCGCTCGGTGGCTGTCGTCTAGTTCAGCGACACGCCCTGGGCCGTGGCCGAACCGGTGAAGCTCGACAGCTCGACCGGCAGCGGCGCGTCTGCGGCGGCAGCGGCGGCGCCGAAGTTGGCGTTCGGGCCGGTGGTGGTGGTGCTGGCCGCATCGGCGGCGAAGGCGTAGACGGCGTAGGTGTAGCTCTCACCGGCGGTGAGGTTGTTGTCGACGAACGTGCCCGCGTTGCCGCCGCCGGGGTTGGCGATCTCGACGACCGTGACGCCGGGGGCGAGGGTCTGCCCCTCGGTGTAGGTGGTGCCGTCGGCCACGCCGGGGTTGGCGGCGCCGTTGGTGAGGCGCAGGATGAGCACGTTGCCGGCGTTGGCCGGGGCGGTGTAATCGACCGTGTTGCTGCCGGGGCCGGGTGTGACGCTGACGGGACTCGGCGTGCCCGGCTCGCCCGCGTAGCTGACGACGAAGATTTCAATGCCGCCCGCGCTGGTGAGCGTGGCCGTCGTGTTGTTCGGCCGGGTGCCGAAGCTGGCGTTCGTGCCTTGGAAGAACCCCGTCACGATGGTGTTGCCCGAGGCATCGACCGCCACCCCCTGGCCCCTATCCGCGCTCGTCCCCCCGGCGCTCTGGGCGAAGACGACCTGCCCGGCGGTGTTGTACTTGACGATGAAGATGTCATCAAAGCCCGCACTGGTGAGCGTGGCCGCCGAGTTGTCCGGCCGGGTGCCGAAGCTGATGTTCGTGCCATTGAAGAACCCCGTCACGACGGTGTTGCCCGAGGCATCGACCGCCACCCCATTGCCCTGATCAAAGCCCGTCCCCCCGGCGCCCTGGGCGAAGTTGACGGTAGCGCTCTGGCCGTGGGCCACCGAGGCGAGGGCGCTCAACCCGAAGACGAGCACGGCCGACCGGCACACACGCGAGCGAATGCCCGGCAGTTTGCGGCGAGAGACGTTGGCGAGAGGCATGGCGTGACCCTTCTGGTGACACATGGAACCGATCCTTCTGTGAAGGCGTGAAAGGGTCCGCCCGGCCGGGTGCGTTAGGCAGCGATTCGGGGGCACATCGGGGCAGAGCGGCGGTCCTGATGCCGGTCGGTGGCGGGAGGGAACGGGGTCCGTTCGGGCGCTGCCGGGGGCAGACGCACGGCGCGGGCGGAGGACGCCCGTGAGCGCCGAGGCGGTGGCGAGTGCCCAATCATCGGGCCACCGGTGCCAGATGGTCCCGCGATCCGTGGCACGCAACGAGGTAAAGAAAAGACTCCTTGTAAATAAAGGAATTGTCGGCGGCGCTGGTCCGCAACGGTCTCAGCCCGCTCGGCCCGGTGAGTGCCCCGAGTGGCGCCGAGTCGCCATGTCGGCCGGTCATCCTCCACCGGCATGGGGACAATCTCGCGCACCCGAGGTCGAACGCAGTGAGGGCGGCACCGAATAGCTCGGCACCGCCCCCGATGTGAATTGCTGCCCGGCGGCGACTGGCCGGATGGGGCGGCGATCAATCGTCCTCGCCGATGTCCTCGTGCCAGACGGTCGGGTGCGCGGCGATGAAGTCGGCCAGCATCTCGATGCACGCGGCATCGGCCAGATCGACGACCTCGACGCCAGCCTCGCGCAGCCAGTCGAGTCCGCCGGGAAAGTTAACCGATTCGCCGACGATCACCTTGCCGATGCCGAACTGCCGGACGAGGCCCGAGCAGTACCAGCACGGCGCCAACGTGGTGACCATGACCGTGTCGCGGTACGACCGCTGCCGACCGGCCCGGCGAAACGCGTCGGTCTCGCCGTGGACCGATGGGTCGCCGTCCTGCACCCGGCGGTTGTGGCCCCGACCCAGCAGCGTCCCGTCGCGACGGAACAGCGCCGCGCCTATCGGAATCCCGCCCTCGGCCAACCCCGCCCGCGCCTCATCCAGCGCGACCTGCAACATCTGTTGGTCGGTCATTTTAAAGCTGTCGGTAAAAGAAGCTGTCGGCTATCAGCCGTCAGCTATCAGCTCACGGCAAGAAAACGGCAACGGACGCTGTCGGCGGCGGTGGCTCCGTTCATGGATTCGACAAGCTCACCACGAACGGAGATTTACTTCACCTCCACGCCGCCGTTTCATCAATCCGCGATCATCCATCTGCAATTCTTCATCGCGCCGCGCCGCCTTTCCATCG
>JBBSVG010000371.1:0-3958 GCA_038233775.1 Bacteroidota bacterium
CAGTATTATCCCGGAAGGGGGCCGGCACACCCTCGTTGTTGAGGAGGAAATCGGCGCCATCGAGCAGGCTGCCCTGATAGTTGGGATCGACAAAGCGCACACCGCCGGGGAAAGTCTTCGGAAATGACGTCTTATCGGACGAGCCGGTCACATCCTCGAAGTCGTACTCGACGCCCTGGGCGTGCGCGGTGCCGGCGAGGGCCACAAGCGAGAGCGTGGCGGTCAGGCCGAGACGGTATCGTAGCGTTCTGTTCATAGTCCTGCGTTCCTGATTGGGGTACCCTCGCCGACTCGAATCACCGGACTGATTGTGTCCGGGTCGGAAGTGTGCGCTGTAAGAATACGAAATCTTGTGGCCTATTCAAAACAACACCGTGTAAAGCCCTTTGGGGCAAGGCGCGGCGATGGATCAAACGTCGAAAGCAGGCTGAGCGTTCACCGGCGAATCCGCTTGGCGACACGGCTGAAGGCAAGCGCCGCGCCGTCGATCTCGGCTTCGGTGGTGTCGCGGCCGAGCGAGAAGCGGATCGAGGCGCGGGCTGTCGGTTCGTCGTGGCCGAGGGCGAGCAAAACGTGACTTGGCCGAACCGAACCGGACGCACAGGCCGAGCCGGCGGAGGCCGCGACACCGGCCAGATCGAGGCCCATCAGCAGCATTTCGCCGTCGAGATCGCCGCCCTTCGCATCGAGCGAGACGCTGACGATACCGGGCAATCGGGCCTCGGGATCGCCGTTGACGAGCAGATCGGGGACACGATTGAGCAGTTCAGTGCGCAGTTTGTTGGACAACCGTGCGAGTCGTTCAGCCGTTTCTGGCAGCGTCGTGAGTGAGAGATGAAGCGCGGCGGCCAGTCCGACCGCACCGGCGACGCTCTCAGTTCCGGCCCTGAGCGACCGCTCGTGCGCCCCGCCGGTTTGCTGCGGCGCGAGTCGAACGCCGCTGCGGACGATGAGGGCGCCGGTGCCGACCGGTCCGTGGAGCTTGTGCGCCGTGAAGCTGACCAGATCGGCGCCGAGCGACTGGACATCCACCGGCAGCTTGCCGATGCTCTGAACCGCGTCGGTGTGCAGCCACGCGCCCATTTCGTGGATGATACGGGCGATCTCGGGGATCGGATGAACCGTCCCGATCTCGTTGTTGGCGTGCATGATCGACACAAGCGCCGTGCGCCCGGTCACGGCCCGGCGCAACTCGTCCAGATCGAGCCGACCGAGCCGATCCACCGGCAGGATCGTGACGGGGAAACCGTCGGCTCGGAGCGCCTCGGCCGTATGGAGCACGGCGTGATGCTCGGTCGCGACAGTCACCAGATGATCGCGACCGTCGCTCGCCTTGCGGGCGTCGAGGGCGCCGCGCAGGGCGAGGTTGTCGCTCTCAGTCCCACCCGAAGTGAAGCAGATCTCGCCCGGTGCGACATTGAGATCGGCCGCAATGGATTCGCGGGCCGTCTCCAACGCCAGCCGGGCCGCGCGACCGGGACCGTGGACCGCGCTCGGGTTGCCGTACCCGGCACGCATCGCGACGAGCATGGCCTCGAGCACCGACGGATCGAGCGGCGTGGTTGCGGCGTGATCGAGATAGATCGGCGTCATGAGTCGGCGCGATCATCGTCGGCCAGCAGCGCGGCCAACTCCGTCTGCCGGGCTTGGGCAACGGCGTAGAACGGGTGCGTCGGCGGGATGATGGTGCGCAACTCGGTCAGCGCAGCGAGAGCACGGGCGGTGTGACCGGCGTCACGGAGCGCGTGGGCGAGGCCCAATCGCGGCGTCGGATCGGTCGGGGCGAGCGCGACGGCCTGTTCATAATCGGCGACAGCGCCGTCGGTTTGATCCAGGGCGAGCCGGAGCGCGGCGCGGGTGGACCAGCATTCGGCCGCGTCGGGGCGGTGATGCACCGCACGGTCGATGGCCTCCAGCGCACCGTCCTCGTCGTCCATTCGGTAGCGCGCTCGGGCCAGCCCGACCCACGCCTCGGCCGAGCGGGGCGTCAGATCGAGCGTCTTCAAAAACGCCGCTTCCGCCCGAACCGCCTCGCCGACATCCAAATAGAACCGGCCGAGCGCCAGATGGGCAAGCGGGAACCGTGGCGCCCGTTCGGTTGCTCGACGAAGCGCGGCCTCGGTCTGCTTTGCCTCGGCCCGAGCGGCGTGCTCGGCGGCTTCCGTTAATGCAAGATCAGCGGCAGCGCGGTCGGTGTCGTCGGCAGCGAAGTCGAGTTCCGCCCGACCGTCGCCGATCCGCAGGCTGACCAGTCGGCCGAAGCCTTCATAACGCGACCGGATCGCGTTCTCGAACCGCTCGGCCCACTCGTCGCCAGCAACAGTCGCGGGCGGATAAGGGAACTGGCCCTGTTGCAGATCGGCGAGCGACAAGACGAGCGTGTCGCGGTCGTTGCGGTGAGACAGCATCATCGGGAAAATCGGTCAGATTGGGTCAGCGGCGGCTCGCAATAGCCATCAGCTATCAGCCGTCAGCTATCAGCTCACGGCAAGAGAACGGCGACGGACGTGGTCGGCGGTGGTGGCTCCGCTTGTGGATCACGAACGTCGATCAGCGGTCGAAAGCTACTCGTTCGGGTCGGTGACAATGACGGGAACGGTGCCGTCGGATAGCGTGAGCCGCAGCCGGTCGCCGGGGCGGGCGAGCGACGCGCGTCGGAGCGTCGTGCCGCGTTCGGTGCGGACGAGGGCGTAGCCGCGACGGAGGACAGCGTCGGGGTTGAGCGTGTCGAGCCGCGCAACCAGCGAGCCGAGCGCCGAGCGCTGCCGGTCGTGCGCGACCTGATGGGCGCGGGTCAGCCGGTCGGCAAGCGTCTGCGCGGTCTGTCGGGTGCTGTCGAGCGAGAGTTTCGGCTGAGCGAAGGCGCGGCTCTGGGTCAGCGACGCGACCCGCTCGCGACCGTCGCGGATGCGGTCGCGCAGCGCATCGGTTAGTGCGTCGCGCAGACCGTGGACGTAATCGGTCAGCTCGATTCGGTCGCGGACGACGAGTTCGGCGGCGTGGCTCGGCGTCGCGGCCCGCACATCGGCGGCGAGATCGGCGAGCGTGACGTCGGTTTCGTGGCCGACGGCGGACACGGTCGGGATGCGGCTCCCGGCCAGCGCCCGGACGACGACTTCCTCGTTGAACGGCCACAGATCCTCGATGCTCCCGCCGCCTCTGGCGACGATCAGCAGATCCGGTGGCACGGGCAATCGGTTGAGCCGACCAATCGCGGCGGCGATCTCGTCGGCGGCGCCGATACCTTGGACGCGGACCGGGACAAGCAGCAGTTCGACGCCGGGGAAGCGGCGCCCGATCACGGCCCGAATGTCCTGCAAAACGGCGCCGGTTGGCGAGGTCACGAGGCCGATCCGCTCGGGGAACTCGGGCAGCGGTCGCTTCCGCTCGACATCGAACAAGCCTTCCGCTGCCAGTTGGCCTTTCAACCGCTCGAACGCGGCCGAGAGCGCACCGGCGCCGAGCGGTCGAAGCGAGATGGCCGAGAACTGGTAGCGCCCGTGCGGTTCATAGACCGACAGGCCACCGTGGGCGACGACGAGCATCCCGTCTTCCGGCTCGAAAAACAGCTTCTGCGTGTAGCCGCGAAACATCACCGCCGGAAGCTGCGCCCCGCTGTCGCGCAACGTGAAATACAGGTGGCCGCTGCCCTGCATCCGCACGTTCGACAGCTCGCCCTCGATCCAAAGATCGGTGAACCCGCCCTCGAGCACTTCCTTGATCGCCCCGGTCAAGCCGCTGACGGACAGGGTGAGGCGGTCGGGTCGGGTCGGGCGCTTTGCCATGACGGGTGAGCGATGAGTGATGAGCAAGGAGCGATGAAACGGCGATTTCAGATTGCTGATCGCGGATTGATGAAACGGCGGTGCGGCGCTATTGCCGGGCTCCGTTGCCTGTCACCCTGAACGAAGTGAAGGGTCTCACGCCGAGGCCAACAGAACGTCGGGCGGGCGCCTGC
>JBBSVG010000372.1:0-3951 GCA_038233775.1 Bacteroidota bacterium
AACTGGCGCGAAACGTCTTAAAGGATCTGATCGATGACGCGAAGCTGAACGTCACCATCGACACGATCCAGCGGGTAGTGAGCGAGTTCTATAACCTGCCAGCCGAGTTGCTCCGGGCCAAGACACGCAAGCAGGAGATCGTCCAAGCCCGTCAAGCGGCGATGTACCTGTCGAAAGAACTCACCGGTAGCTCGCTGAAAACCATCGGCGCGGCGTTCGGCGGTCGCGACCACTCGACGGTGATCCACGCCTGTCAGTGCGTCGTGCAGCAATTGGTCGACGATCCGCAGTACCGCGAGCAGTTGGGTCGGCTGCGGCGGAAGATCGAGACGGCGAGTTATTAACCTATCCACATCGGGTGTGGGTAACGGTGGGATAACGACGGGAGAACCGGTGCACAATCCGCCAAAGGGTCGTAGTTATCCCCAGAGCGGGTCGGGAGAGTGGAGAACCGGGGGAGTTATCCCGAAAGTTATCCCGTGCAAGATGTGTGGAAAACCGGGCTAACTGCTTGGGGCACAAGCGAACCAAATGGGGACAACCGGGTTTTCCCACTTGTCCACCGGCTCTACAAACAAGAACAACCATTATTAACTTTCTTTCATCACAGAATAGGAGTTACGCAGTTGAAATGAAAAAGTGCCAAATTGAGCCTGAAAACGCCGTTTTGAGATCTCTTGGCGACTTATCCAATCCTCGTTTTCAGGCTGAAACCGCCTGTTCCGGGTTGAACTGCGTAACTCCTAACAGAAGAAAAGAAAGCGCAGGGCAGATCGGGCGCATCCTTCGACACAGACATTTCACATCGCGCAGAGAGAGGAACCTTCATGCAGTTTAGTGTCAACAGCGCCGAGCTTCAACGCGCCCTGAGCCGGGTGAGCGGGGTCGTGCCGAACAAATCGACCCTGCCGATCTTGGAAAACGTCCTGTTTAGCCTCAGCGGCGACGAGCTGGAGCTGATGGCGACCGATCTGGAGGTCTCCATCGTCCAGACGGTGCGGGTGGACGGCGGCGGCGACGGCAAGCTCGCGGTCCCAGCCCGGCGGCTGAGCGACACGCTCCGGGCGCTGCCCGACGTGCCGCTGACGTTCGAGTCGGACGGCAGCAACCGGATCACGCTCGCGACCGACAAGGGCACCTACAAGATGCAGGGCGAGTCGGGCGAAGACTTCCCCAAAGTGCCCGAGGTGGACAGCAGCGGCACGCTCACGCTCGACGGCGAGACGCTGAAGCGGATGGTCAGCCGGACGCTGTTCGCCGTCAGCACCGACGAGCTGCGGCCGGCGATGATGGGCGTCAAGTTCGAACTGCGACCCGAGGAATGCCGCTCGGTGGCGACCGACGGGCACCGGCTGGTACGGATCATCAACCGGTCGATTCAAACCGCCTCGGACGGTCGTAACTTCATCGTTCCATCCAAAGCGCTGAACCTGCTGATGCGGGGCGCGACGGACGACACCGAAGTCGCGCTCGGGACGACCCACGTTCGGTTCAGCTTCGGCGGCGAGTCGGGCGGCAAGACGACGCTCATCTCGCGGTTGATCCACGAGACGTACCCGAATTACGAGAGCGTCATCCCGCTGGAGAACGACCGGCTGCTGCGGGTCAACCGGGCGATGCTGCTGGCCGCGATCCGTCGGGTCGGGCTGTACTCGTCGAGCACGACGCACCAGATCAAGCTGGCGATCCGGCAGGACGAGGTCGTCGTCTCGGCCGAGGATCTCGATATGGGCGGCGAGGCGCGGGAATCGGTGCTGGGCGAGTACAACGCCGAAGCGATGGAGATCGGCTTCAACGCCAAGTACGTCGAGGATGTGCTGACCCATATCGACGCCGAAGAGATCGTCTTCGGCTTCTCGTCGCCCACCCGAGCGGCGATCATCTCGCCTGCCGACGGCGTTGAGGGCGAGGAGGTGCTGATGCTCGTCATGCCGGTTCGACTCAACTCCTGACGCCCGACCGGGTCCGTTCCGTCACCAGCCCGACCCTATGCAGCTCGATCACCTCCGCTTGCGTAACGTCCGCAACCACGAGGCGACAGAGATCGAGCTGGCCTCGGAGCGCAACCTGTTCATCGGCCGCAACGGGCAGGGCAAGACGGCGCTGTTGGAGGCGATCCACTATCTCTGCCTGACCCGGTCGTTCCGCACCTCGACCGACGGCCTCGTGCTCCGCTTCGACGAACCGTTTTTCGAGATCGACGGGACGTTTCAGATGGATTACGGCAAGCAGAGCAGCGCTCGGCTGGTCTATCAGGCCGTCGGCGGGAAAAGTTATCTGCTCAACCGGCAGCCGGCCGAAAGCTTCGCCTCGGTCGTCGGGCGGTTCCCGGTCGTGACGATGACGCCGGACGACCGCGACCTGACGATGGGCGGACCGCAGGAGCGGCGCCGGTTCGTCGATCTGGTGCTGTCGCAGGCCAGCAAAGCGTATCTGGACGACCTGATGGAGTACCGTCGGGTGCTGCGGCAGCGGAACAAGATGCTGCTCGACAATCGCGGCGCTCGCGGTGACTGGTGGCGGGCGCTCGAACCGTGGGACGAGGCGCTGGTTCAGTACGGCAGCCGAATCGTCCACCGGCGCGGGATTTTTACCAAAGCCTTTGTCCCGTATCTGACGGCCGCGCACATCGATCTGTTAGCGACGACCGAACCGGTCGAGATGGTCCACGAGACGCTCTCGCAAGGGTTCGATTCGGCCGTCGGGTTGCCCGGTGTCGAGGCCGCGTTTCGGGTCGAGTTGAAAGAGGTGGGGAAAAGCGAGCTTCGTCGCGGCATCACGCTGGTCGGGCCGCATCTGGACGAATTCATCTTCAAGCTGAACGGCTACGATCTGCGGAAGTACGCCTCGCAAGGCCAGCACAAGACGTTTCTGGCGGCGATCAAGGTCGGTATGAGCCGGTATCTGCACGAGACGACCGGCGAGCGGCCGATTCTGCTGCTCGACGACGTGTTCAGCGAACTCGATCCGGGTCGAGTCGAGACGTTTCTTGCGCTGTTTTCCCGGTTGGGTCAATCGTTCATCACCACGACGCACATCCCCCAGTCCCTGCTCGGGTCGGCTGATGCCCCCAGCGCCGGCACCCGTCTGTTCACCGTCGATCACGGCACCGTTACGCATGGCACTCTTTCGTAGGCCCGGCTTCTCCGGGCAGCACCCCGGCTGGCGCCCGCAGCCGATGGGCGATCTGTTGGGCCAGCTCATCAGCGATCTGGGGATCGAGACGAAGGTCCGGCAGCACCAGGCCGTCGCCCGCTGGCCGCAACTGGTCGGCGAGGCGATTGGTCGGGCGACCGAGGCCGACCGGCTGGAGAACGGGATTCTCTACGTCAAGGTCAAGAGCGCGCCGTGGCGGGCCGAACTGACGATGCAGAAGCGGCAGATCATCGCGCAACTCAACCGGGGACTCGGGTCGGAGATCGTTCGGGACATCCTGTTTCGCTGAAAACTTTGGCAGTGGTTTCTGGGTCGCAGGGCATAATCATTGTAAGGGTTAGCCCGATTCAATAAGACGCTTTTTCCGTCGGCCCAAGCCGACCGATGACGACGCAAAAAAGGATTTTCGATCTATGGCTGATCCGACCCAGACGACGGCGACCGAGCCTCGCACGCGTGCGCGCAAGGGCAAGGCGGGCGAGCTGACCGAGACCGAAACGGTGGCGCTCGACGCCATCGTCGGGATGAAGCCGCGAGTCGCCGGCGAGTACAACGCGAGCAACATTACCGTGCTCGAGGGGCTCGCGGCGGTCCGCAAGCGGCCGGCGATGTACATCGGCGATGTCGGGATGCGCGGGCTGCACCATCTGGTCTATGAAGTGGTGGACAACTCCATCGACGAGGCGCTGGCCGGGTACGCCGATTTCATCCACGTGATGATCAACCCGAACGGCTCCGTCACCGTCCGCGACAACGGGCGTGGAATTCCGACCGGGATGCACCCGACGCAGAAGC
>JBBSVG010000373.1:0-3945 GCA_038233775.1 Bacteroidota bacterium
ACGAACACGATCAGCGCACCGACCGGTTGCGGCGCGCACGCCATGTCGCGCACCGCTTCGACGACGGCATCGACGGTCGCTTCAGACCCAGCCGGGACGAACCGGCTGACCAATCGGCTCTGACCGACGAGCGACAGCAGGCGGCGCAGTTCGGGCTGAAACAGGATCAGAAACGCGAGCACCCAGACGTCGATCAGCGTGCGAAAGATCGTCCCCAGCACGCTCATGTTCAGCGCGTTGACGACGACCGAGACGACGAAGATCAGCACCAGCCCGACGAAGATCTGCGCGGCGATGGTGCCGCGCATGACCGCGTACAGCTTATAGATCAGAAACGCCACGACCACCATATCGAGCACGTCGATAGGCGTCACGGTCAGGAAACTGAGGCGAAACAGCTGTTGGGTCATGGCATCAGCGGACTCTATCGGCGGGGGCGTCGGGGAAAATACGACCGGGAGCGCCGGAGCCGACCTCGGGCGAGGCTACGCCGTGCGAATCCCGTGGGCAACGCGGGCAACATCGCGCATCGGACCGACGTCGTGGACCCGAATGAACTGCGCCCCGGCGAGCACGACCGCCGCGACGGCCGCCGCCGTGCCGAAGACGCGGGCCTCGGGCGGCGCACCGCCGATCAGGTGGCCGATGAACGCCTTGCGCGACGGACCGACGAGCACCGGACAGCCGAGCGCGTGCAACTCGGCCGTGCGGCGGACCAATTGGGCGTTCTGCCCGAACGTCTTGCCGAAGCCCAATCCAGGATCGACGATCACTTGGTCCACACCAGCCGCCCGCGCTTTTGCCACGGCGACGCCGAGAAACGCCAGCACATCGGCCATCAGGTCGGCGTAATCCGGCACGCCGCCGGTCGGCGACCAGCCGTGCATGACGACGAGCGGTGCGCCGAACCGGGCCGCGATCCGGGCCAACTCCGGCGCCCGAACCAGTCCGCTGACATCGTTGAGCAGATGCGCCCCGGCCGCGAGCGCGGCTTCGGCCACCTCGGGTTTCATCGTGTCGATGGACAGCGGCACGCCGGGCAGTTCGCGCACCAGCCGCTCGACGACGGGCACAACGCGGCGCAGTTCTTCGTCCACCCCAACCGGCGCCGCGCCCGCGCCATAAGTCGCCCCGGCCGGTCGGGTCGATTCGCCGCCGATATCGAGCAGGTCGGCGCCCTCGGCCACCAGTTGGTGCGCGTGGGCGACGGCGGCGTCAATATCCAGAAACCGGCCGCCGTCGGAGAACGAATCGGGCGTCACGTTCAGCACGCCGACGAGCTTCGGACCGGCGGCAAGGTCGAGCGTCAGGTTGCGGAGCCGCATCGCCGTTCAGCGACGCTCATCGATGACCGTCGGCGGCAGCCGCTTGCTGACGGCGAACCAGTCCATCGGCGAGAGTGTGCGGAGCTGTTTGTAGGCCGTCGCGGCATACCGGTCGGTTTCGCCGGTTCGCCGCTCGATCCGGGTGATGTACGACCGAACCGCTTCCGCCCGAAGCGTCCGCGCCCGAGCCGTGTCACCGGCGGCAGTCGCTTTGTCGGCCAATTGCTCGTCGATCTGACCCAAGTAGAGGTACGATTCACGGTCGCGGTCGATGGCGATGGCCCGTTCGAAGGTCGCTTTGGCCTCGTCCAGTCGATCTTGACGGAACTGGGCCACGCCCAGCCTGAACAGCCCGTCGGAGCGGGTCGGGGCCAGCCGGATCAGCGTCTGGGCGTTGGCCTCGGCTGGCTCGAACCGGTCGTGGCGCAGGTCGAGATCGATCAGTTCGGCCCACGCCCCCGGCGCCCTCGGGTCGAGCCGGATCGCCTGCTCGAGCGCCCGGCGCGGGTCGCTCTCCTCGGTGTCGCGCAGCCGCGCCCCGTCGCCGGTGCCGTACCATCCGGCAAGCTGAACGAGTGCGCCGTAATTACACGGGTTGAGATAAATCACGCGGCGGTAGAGCGCCTCACGGGTCGGCAGCGAGATGGTCCGCCAGCGGGACGGGTCGAGGTGGGCCAGCCCGAGCCACGGTTCGTCGGCGTAGCGATCCCGAGCAAGCGCCTCGCGGAACAGCGCATCGGCATCGTTGAACCGGCGCAGCATCAGATGGACGTTCCCCAGCGCGGTCAAGGTGGTGCCGTCCGACCGGTCGAGCTGGATCGCTCGGGTCAGCGTGCCGAGGGCGATCTTGGTCAGCGCGCGTCGGGCCGTGCTGTCGCGCTTCTCCAGACCGACGGCGAGCGCCCGGACCAGAAAGCTTCGGCCGACCAGTTGCCACGAGAGCGCGACCGACGAATCGCGGCCGAGGGCAACCCGTGCGCTGTCGGTGAACCGGACAAGGGCCAGCGAATCGAGTCCGGCCAGCCCGCGTCCCCACGTCTCGGGCCGCAACCCGACCAACCGGCGGAGCACGAGCGGGTCGCGACCGGCCACCGCCCAGCGGCCGACGACGGTCGGCGCGGCACGCAGGTGCAGCTCGTCGTCGCCCGTCACGGTGCGGGCGATCCAGACGGCCAGATCGGCGACGGCAGCCGTCGTTTTCTCAGCCGTCGCAGGCGATGGGTCGGCCGGGGTCGGTGCGGTCCGCTCCGCCTCGACCGAGCCGCCGTCGGTTTCGTAGATCGTCCACCGCACCTGCCCGCCACTCGCTTTGCCGACGACGACATGGCTGAACCCGACCAATCGCGCCCGAGCGACGAGCGTTTCGGGCGGCGCCGAGAGCAACCGGTTGGCCCGGAGATAGGCGGCGAACGATCCGGCATCGGAAGCGATGAGTTCGGTCCCGCCGCCGATTCGGATCGTTTCGGTCAACCAATCGGGCAAAAGTGCGGTCGCGGCTGTGGTGCTGCCCGAGATCGGCGCCACGACCAGCCGCTCCTTCAGCGGCTCCGGCTTGGCCGCCGACCAGCGCAGGATGTACCACGTGCTCGCCAGCAGGAACGAGCCGAGCATCAACCCGGCGTAGGCTTTCCGGCTGAGCAGCCCGCCGACGAAGTAGAGGTACGACCAGACCGCCGTCGCGATGAGCAGCGGGATGAGCAGCGCGAGCAGCCCGCCCGGCACGTAGCCACCCAAGTATTGCCAGAGGGATTCCAAAGGGATTTAAATTCTTAAAAATCGAGATTCAAGAACGCTTGCTCTCCGTTCGTGGTGAGCCTGGGCGGTAGGCGCGGGCGAAGCCCAGCGCCCGTTCCGCTGCCGCAGAATCCATGAACGGAGCCACCACACGGCCGAGCCGTCAACCGACGCCCAAGCGCTGCAAATGATCGTCCACAGCGAGCCGGACCTCGTCGAGCGAGAGACCGACGACGTCGCCGGGGCTGTGCAGCCAGCGGTGGCGCTCGCCCAGCGGCGCCCATTGCAGCGGATCGGTCGGCCCGAACAGCGAGACGGTCGGCGCCCCGGCGGCGGCGGCCAAGTGCAGAATCCCGGTGTCGTTGGCGACGACGAGATCGAGCCGGGCCAGGATCGCCGCGACCGTGCGGACCGGTTGCCGCTTGACGACCAGCGTCCGGCGCCGGGCAGGCCGCGACATCGCGTTGAGCGTCAGGGCGACTGGCTCGTCGTCGTCCGGTCCCTCGGTCAGCACGAGGGCGGCGCCGTGGTGCGTAACCAAATGATCGGCGAGAGCGGCGAATCGGTCGGCCGGCCAGCGGTTCGGCCGCTTCCCAGCGCCGACGTGCAGCCCGATGCGCGGCCCGTCGGCGGGCAGACGCGACAGCCACTCGGTCGCTTGCTCGCGCTCGGCCTCGCCCAGCCCGACGCACATCGTCAGATCGTCGGTCGCGATCCCGAACGGGGCGACGAGGTCGAGATGGCGCCGGGTCTGATGTCGGTGCGGCTCGCCGGTCCAATCGAGCGCGACCGGATCGGTCAGCAGAAATGAACTGACGCTCTCGGTTCCGTCCAATCCGCCGACACCGATGCGGACCGGCGCGCCCGACCGCCAGGCAACGAGATC
>JBBSVG010000374.1:0-3928 GCA_038233775.1 Bacteroidota bacterium
CGCTTGCCGTCGAGGATCACGCTCGCCGTCGGCGCCAGTTGCCGAACCGCATCGACCGTCGCCCGCAGCGCCGACCAGCCGTCCAGCCCGAGCGCTTCAAAAAACGCCAGATTCGGCTTGTACGCCCCGGCGACCGCCGCCGTTCGGTCGATGATCGCGCGACAGAACGCGACGGTTCGCTCGGCGTCGGCGCCGACCAAATGCGCCGGCAATCGGGTCGGCTCCGGGTCGAGTCCGACGGTCAGAATCGCGCCCAAGCCTACTTCCCAGCGGCCGGGAAGGTGATCGGCACGGCGACCTTGACCCGATCCCAGCGGAGCACCAGATTGCGGCTGTTGACCCCGGTCGAGTCGAACGCCATGTAGAACGCTTCGTATGGCTTATCGGTCTGACCGACCGGCACCTCGACCCGAAGCGCGTCCTTCGCCATGTCGTAGGTGTAGGCGCCCCACTCGCCCAGCCCCCGGTTGAAGATGACCGTCCACTTGGCGGCGCCCGGCATCGTGAAGACCGAATAGGTGCCCGCCGGAAGCGACTTACCAGCGACAGTCAGCGGCCCAGTCGTCGTGATCTCGGTTGCCTCGTTGGCGCCGGTCCGCCAGACCTCGCCATACGGCACGAGCGGCTTCTCGCCGCCGAAGATGACGCGGTCGCGGCGGAACGGCTGCGAGTAGATGACCTTCGCATACGTCCCGTTGACGGTCGTCGCGGCAATCGCCATCGGGCTGGGCCGGGCTTTCGGCGCCACGCCAGCCGATGTAGCGGGCGACGAAGCGGGCATCGGCATCGGCGTCGTCTGGCAGGAAGCGATGCTCCCGCCGCCAAAGGTCAGCGCGGCGGCAAGCAACAAAGGTCGGGTCATGGCGAGGCTCCGAGAGAGAGAATGAAACGCAAGGACATGCGGCAAGATAACCGCACAGTCGGCCGTACCGGTAGCGCCGGACGCAAGAATCCGCGACAGATCGTTCAGTCGGCGGCGTCGCGGACGAAACGAATCTCGAAGTCTTCCCGCTCGCCGATTCCCTTCCGCAAGAGCTGCATCAGGTGCTTGGGCGCGTTCAGTCGGTCGAAATTGTCGAGCGTCGTCTCGTTGAAGTAGTAATCGTCATCGTCTGACGATTCCTCCTCGAGCTGATCGACCACAAACTGAAACTCCTCGTCCGAGACCTGCCCGAGCAAGACGCCCGTTTCCTTGTCGTAGATCGTGACCATTGTTCTGTTTGGATTAGAGGTTAGCTGCCGAGGGTGACGGCGCCGAGGGTGCGGTGGACGTCGGCGCGAATGCGGGCGAGATCGGCGGTGATCGTGCTGCGGTCGACTTCGGCCCGGTCGAGGTCGGCCCGCTCGGTTTCGACAAGTTTGACGTACGGCGCGACCGAACTGCTGACCTTGCCGAGCGTCGTGTCGATCTCGCGGTCGAGTTGCGCCGTGAGGGCTTTGCGCAGATCGACCCGGAGCGTCTCGACCCGTTCGCGGAAGTCGGCAATCGCCCGGCGCTTCTGCTGCGGCAGGAAGATCAGCCCGAGCGCGGCCAGCACGCCTGCGGTGATGAAGCCGCCCGTGACGTCGAGCGCCGCCGTCGAGGCCAGCGTGGCGACGAGCGTCCCGACACCGACCGCTGCGGCGACGGCTTCGACGCCTAAAAAGGTCGAGGCGGCGCCGCGAGCGTTCTCGAGCAACCGCCGCCCTTCCTCGTGGACGTTGTAGCCCTCGATCTTCCGCTTCGCCTCGCGCATGATCCCGCCGAAGACTTCCTCGCGGTTGTACACAAATTCGCTCCGCGCTGGCGAGATGCGGCGCCCGTCGGTCCCGGCGCGGACCTGTTCGGCGAACGTGTTCAGCGTCCGGTTCCACAGCGTCAGCGCGTGGCGCAGCAGCCAATCGACGGCCTCGGTCATCCGGTCCTCGATCTGTCGCTCGCTGTCGCGGACGACCTGTCGGGCGAATTCTTCCTTGAACTTGTCGCGGTCGCGCAAGAGCGGCAGCCCGGCGATTCGGATCGAGTCCTCCAGAAACCGGACGCCGCGTCGCTCCATCTCCAGCAAGAGGTTGTCAACTTCGGCCAGAAACCGACCGTAGCCCTCGGTCAACTCGGCCCGAGCGTCGGTTAAATGGCCGTTCAATCCGGCGAGGTTGGCTTCGTCGGCGGCCAGGCCGTCGCGGCGGTCGGTTAGTCGGCCGTCGAGCGCGGCGATCAGGCGGTCGGCGGAATCGAGCGGCGCGGTCAGCTTCAGCGACAGGCGTTCGGGTCCGGTCAGCGTGCGCGTGATGAAGTCCTCGAACGGGCCGTAGCCGCTTTTCGCCCAGAGCGTGTCGCGGACGGCGGCGCTCTCGCTCGCCTTCGCAGCGTAGGCCAGTTCGGCCGAAACCGGGAAGATTTTCGGGTCGAACCCCATCAACTCGCGGCAGCCGCTCTCGATGTGCGCGATGACCTGCCGGACAGTCGCTTCGTTGTCGCGAGCTAGATCGACCTTGTTCAGCACGACGACCATCCGCTTGCCCCACGAGCCGCGAATGAACGTCAAAAACGCCCGCTCGGAATCGGACAGCGGTCGGTCGAACGACGTCACGAACAGGATCAGATCGGCGCGCGGGATGAACTCCTCGGTGATCTGCTGGTGCTCCCGAACGATGGAGTTCGTGCCCGGCGTATCGACCAGATTCAGATACTTGAGCAACTCGGCCGGTTGCCGCCGCTCGACGACCGACTCGGACAGTTGCCGCTCCATCGGCTCGGCGCCGTAGCGAAGAATCGTGATCTTGGCCGTTGTCGGGATTGGCCCTTCCTCCATCAACTTCTGCCCAAACAGCGCGTTGAGCACGCTCGACTTGCCCGCGTTGAACTCACCGACCACAACGACCAGGAACAGCTCGTCCAGATGGGCGATCAGTTCGGCCAACTGCTCCAGCGTGGCTGGCTCGGCGCCGTGGGTCCGACCGAGCAGCCCGTGCAGCGATTGCAACGCCCGCCGCTCGCCCGAGAGCAGATCGTGGACAGCCGGGTTGAGCAGATCCATGGTGGGAGCGATGAACGATGAGCGATGGAAGAGAATTGCGGATTGCTGATCGCGGATTGATGAAACGACCGGACAGTCGGCAGTGAACGCAACGGAAACCGAAACGGTCGAGGCAACCCACGGCTGGGGCCACCTCGACCGCCCTGTCTAGACGCAACCACCGACCAGACGGCCGTCGCAGTCAGGTTACCGAATGTTCACGGTGATGTTGGCCGTCTGCCCCGCAGCGACCGAGATCGGCGCCTCGCTCGTTCCGTTGGTGGTGTAGGACGCGCAATTGCCGTTCAGACACACATCGAGGTAGTAGGTGCCGGGCGTCACGTCGTTGAGCGTGAACTGATACGTCGCCCCCGAACCGGACAGCGCGGTCTCCTTCACGACCCGGTCGGCGCTCAGATCGGCAACCGAGGTGTAGATCGCGACACGGGCGTTGTTCAAATTGGTGCTGACGCCTGCGGCCAACTGAACCGTCCCCTTAATCGTCCCCGTCGTGGCCGCTGGAGCCGTCGGGTTGCTGTCGCTCTTGCCGCAGCCGGGGAGCACGACGAGGCCGACCATGAGCACACACAGCAGCGTCAGACGGGACAGCATGGAAAAAACGGAACCCATAAAGCACCTCAAAGAAAGGGAGTAAAAGCGAAATCCAACCCTGAATACGCTGGAATATAAGGTCGTCTTTGCGCATGATGCAACCGCCGCGTTCAGCTTCGCGGCTTAATCCGGTCGAAGCCGGTGTAGGGGCGGAGCACGTCGGGCACCTCGATTGAGCCGTCGGGCTGCTGGTAGGTCTCGAGCAGCGCGACCATCAGCCGACTCGTCGCCAAGCCGGAGCCGTTGAGCGTGTGAACGAACTCCGGCTTCGAGTGGGGGTCGCGTTTGAACTTGATGTTCGCCCGACGCGCCTGAAAATC
>JBBSVG010000375.1:0-3911 GCA_038233775.1 Bacteroidota bacterium
CTTCGAGCGAGAAGATCAGCCCGGCGGTGCGGAGGGCGGGATCGGCCTCGATGGCGAATGCGGCCCGAAGGATCTCGCCCCACGTCGGCACGTTGCGGCCGTCCT
Organism: Bacteroidota bacterium; assembly: GCA_038233775.1. Taxonomy (GTDB): domain Bacteria; phylum Bacteroidota; class JBBSVG01; order JBBSVG01; family JBBSVG01; genus JBBSVG01. The sequence continues at coordinate 106 of JBBSVG010000375.1, forward strand.
TGATCGCCCGGCCAGCGAGTCGGCGTTGGAGTCCATCCGGCGTGTAGCGGCTGAGGCCCTTCTTGCTCGTCTTCAACACGGCTGCCAGGGCGGCGACCTGTCTGGGTATCTGCGAACGGGTCAGACTGGCGGCGTGCTTGGCTGTGTCGGTGTCGGTCGTGGTCGGTGCCGTTTGACTTGAAGAGAGCGAAGCGTCTGACTCTCCCCCATTGCCGCTTGCATCGCCGATTGGCCCGGTTTGCAAAGGGGGGTGAAAGGGGGGGATGTGGCTGTTCGTAGTACGGCTCTTAAGAATAAGTGACTCTGTGTCCGAGATCCCGGACGTAGCTGTGTCCGAGATCCCGGACGTAGCTGTGTCCGAGATCCCGGACGTAGCTGTGTCCGAGATCCCGGACGTAGCTATGTCCGAGATCCCGGACATAGGTGCCGACTTCTATTGGGTCGGCTTCTGCTGCCGCGACCTGGTCTTGACGTGTTTTTTCTCGTGGCCGGGGTGAGCGGCCTCGAACTGAGCGCGAAGCTGGAGCACCTCGTCGAGCATGGCGACGAGTCGGTAATCGCGTCTGCCTTGGTGGGTCAGGTCGCCCGGCTCGCTGGTGATGACGATGTAGCCCCGAGCGACGAGCTGATCTCGGGCGGCGTAGAACTTCCCTTTGCTCCAGTTGATCTCGGCGATCATTTCCTCGCGGCTGCGGAGCTTCGCGCCGGTCTGGCCGGCGCACTTCGCCAAGTAGCCGTAGAGCCGGACGCTGGCGTCGGGCAAATGCGGATCGATGGTGACGATATGCGGGACGAGACCGTAGAGTGCTTTCAGCTCCAATGGGTCGTAACTGGCCGAGACGTGCGGCGCGTCGCCCCGGTCGGTGGAGCGGTGCCGTCGGCTCTGTCGCTGATCGGCTCGGCGGAGCACCTCGCGTTCGTACTCGGTCAGGTGGGCGTGGTAGAGCCGGAGCAGGTCATGCGGCGTGGCGCGGGTGGCGGGTTTCTGTCGGGCGGGCGCGGCCCGGCCGGGCTCGGCCTTACGGTCGGCGCTGGGTGAGGCGGACTTCGGCATCGTGGGGGTTGGGTTTGGGCGGTGGGCAGGGGTCGGGCGCTCAGCGGCTCAGAGCGCCCGGCGAGTCCAGCAGGTGCAGCGGGGCGGTCAGAGGTTGACGATATGCGGTGACTCGTCCATGCTGTCGGCGACCCGTCGGCGCTTCTTCTCGGTGACCTTGGCGTAGATGAGCGTCGAGGTGGCGGATCGGTGGCCGAGCCGGTCGCGGACATCGTCGGTGGTGTAGTCGGCGTCGATCATGTGGGCCGCGATGGCGTGCTTGAGCGAGTGCGGGTGCCGCTTGGGCTCGGGGATGCCAGCCGAGGTGGCGTAGACCTGGAACAGCGTCCAGACCTGTTGCCGGCTGATCGCTCCCCCCTTCTGCGATGGGAACAGCAGCGCCGAGGGGTCGAGCGGCGCGCCGTCGGATCGGCCGTCGAGGTACTTGTTCAGTTCGCGGGCGACCGACGTCGGGACGGGGTACCAGTTGGAGAGCGAGTTCTTGCCCCGTCGGGTAAAGATCCGGTTGCGGCTCCGGTCGTAGTCCGCCACGGTCAGCAGCCCCGGCTCGGAGGCGCGGAGGCCGAAGTGGTAGATGCAGCGGAACAGGGCGCGGTTGCGCTGGACCCGGCCGCGCCGGGCGGCATCGACGATCTCACGGCCGTGGGGATAGGTCGGCCGGGCGGCAGCGCGTCGGTCGTCGAGGTCGATGGCGTGGAAGAAGCGCTCGACCTCGACCTGATCGAGATACTGCGGATCGTCGACCGTGTAGCGTCGGCGCCGGTCCGGGTTGCCAGGCGGGGTGGTCGTCGGCAGCGGTGACGGCTCAGCCGGGGCGGCAACCTCCCGGCGGGTGACGGTGGGCTTTCGAGGCATGGGCGGTGGGGCTGGGTGAATAGCCGTTATGGCAAGACAACCAATGGACCAGCAGCAGCAGTCGTGAGCGTCGCGGGATCGGGAGCAGCGTCGTCAGGCTGCCACGGATCGGGGCCTGACGGTCCGTTCGACCTCGGCGCCCACCTTCATCCGCGCCATCTCCAGATCGTAGCGCGTTTGCAGGTTCAGCCACACCTCGGCGCTGGTGCCGAAGTAGCGTCCCAGTCTCAGGGCGACGGGTGCGGTGACAGAGCGCCGCCCGTGGATGATGCCGTTGATCGTCGGCGCCGCCAGCGAGATCTCCAACGCCAGCCGATTCTGTGACAACCCCAGGGGCTCCATGAAGTCTGCCAGCAGCACCTCCCCCGGATGCACGGGTGGGCGAACACGACCAGTGGTTGGTTCAACCATCGAATCCGACATGCGACCTCCTGCTGCTGTCCGGGGTTCTTCTTCCAAAAGGGCGGATTGACACGCTAAGCACTTTTCTGCTTCTGTGCACGGCCGGTCAGGTGTTCGCCGTTCGCGTTCGCCACGACTGCCCCGTCGTCCCGACCGGATCGCAGGTCGTCATAACGACGCAACCGGGACGCTGCCCGACACAGGTGACACCAGCGTCGCCGCCCCCTCTCCCCCACCGCTGGGCGAGTCTCAACTTACGCTAAAACGATAACGGGACAAAATGGTTATTCTGTCCCGTCGTTCAAAGCGGCTAACCCTCACATTCTCAACTAAACTCGCCCCAACCACCCTGACGCCGGACCAGAAACGGGACAAAACGAAGCAATTGAACGACGGTGCCAGCCCGCTCGGCTGATCCGCGCCTCGCGCTGACCGGTCCCTCCCGGTCTGGCCGAGTTGACTCGCGCACGGACCATCGACCCACAAGATCCCCGATCCGATGAGGACCAAACGGTCGTGGGTTGGTATTGTGCAATAACAGCAGTTCATACAGACACAGCGGGATGGATGGGCACCTGTGGACGGCCGACACCGGTCCGCTCCGTGACAGCTCGCGCCGGTCGGTGGGCAGTCAGGGGCAGCAGTGAGGCGAGTCGGCAGACCGAGTCCGCTCCGGGGGTGTGAGCGTGGGTCAGGGCCGAGGGGAAGCGTCTTACGGGTCCAGCCAAAAGGGGGTCCGCCGCGACCCAACAGGGCATCGGCGAAGCAGCTTGGGGCTGATTGATCTGTCGTCGTCGTCGGGTTGCCTGAATCCCTCACGCAGCGCCGGAAGCCACCCTCCCAAGGAGGAACATAGCCGTCGGCGGGTGCTGCGAAAGAGTCGGATTCAACCGGGCTCGTGGCTCGGGCTGCTGATACGTGAGATCGGGCTTGTGACCCGCTCTGGCCGCAAGATAAGCAGCCCTGTTCGGAATTGGTAGCGCTTCCATCCGAAAAGAAATAAAGTACCCCGAGGCATCACGCCCCTCCCCCATCATCTCGAAGCCCACGCTACATCATTATGGCGTTATGGGGTTCATGCGCTACGGCATTCCGTCTTTATGGCTTGCTTGCGATATGGCGTTATGGTGCTGTATCTTGCCGTCGTTATGGCGTTATGTCGGCACAATCACCATAACGCCATAAGACCATCACGGTGGAACGGGAGGGAGCGATGATCCTGTCGGTGCTGAACAACAAGGGCGGGGTGGGCAAGACCACCACGGCGGTGAATCTGGCGGCAGAACTCGGCAGGCGCGGGCTCAGGGTGCTGCTGATCGACCTGGACAGTCAGGGGTCAGCGTCGCGCAGTCTGGGGCTGGGGGAGGAGCAGTTGCGGCCGGGGATTGCGGACGTGCTGCGGCCGAGGGCGACCCTCACGCTGGCGAACGTGATCCGGCAGGAGGCGGCACCGAACGTCGATCTGGTGCCGTGTGCGATGGAGTTCGCCAACGCC
>JBBSVG010000376.1:0-3898 GCA_038233775.1 Bacteroidota bacterium
ATTTCGTCTGCGTCAAGGTGGACCGTGAGGAGCGGCCGGACGTGGATCGGCTGTACATGAACGCGGTTCAGATGATGACCGGTCAGGGCGGCTGGCCGATGACGGTCTTTCTCACGCCCGATCTGGTCCCGTTCTACGCCGGAACCTACTTCCCGCCCGCCGACCGTTACGGTCGCCCCGGTTTCCCGCGACTGCTGCGCGGACTGGCCGACTATTACCAAACTCAAAAAAGCGACGTGGCGAGCGACGCGGCGAAGGTGCTCGACGGACTGCGCCGGATGGAGGCGCTGCCGGGCGACGCCGACGGCGAGCCGACCGACGCTGGGCTGACGGACACCGGGCGCAAGCTGCTCCGCAGCGCCGACACGACGCTCGGCGGCTTCGGCGGGGCCCCGAAGTTCCCGCAAGCCATGTCGCTGATGCTGCTCCTACGCGCCGCCCGTCGCTCTAGCGAACCGGCGATGATCGAGCATGTTCGGCTCTCGCTCGACCGGATGGCGCGCGGCGGGATGTACGACCAGATCGGCGGCGGCTTTCACCGCTACTCGGTTGACCGCGAGTGGCTGGTGCCGCACTTCGAAAAGATGCTCTACGACAACGCGTTGCTCGCTCGGCTCTATTTGGAGGGCTTTCAGGCGACCGGCGATCCGTTCTACCGCCAGATCGCGGCCGAGATCTGCGACTATGTGATCCGCGAGATGACGGCGCCGGAGGGCGGTTTCTACTCGGCGCAGGACGCCGACAGCGAGGGCGAGGAAGGCAAGTTTTACGTTTGGACACCCGGCGAGGTCAAGGCCGTGCTCGGCGACATCGACGGCGAGTTGTTCAACCAAACGTTCGACATCACCGACTCGGGCAACTTCGAGGGCGCCAACATCCCGCATTTGCAGATGCCGCTCGAAGGCTACGCCCGTCCGCTCGGCCACGAAGAATCGGCTTTTGTCGAGCGGATCGCGGAATCGAAACGGGCGCTGTATGCGGACCGCGAGCGGCGGATCAAACCGGGTCGCGACGAGAAGATCTTGGCCGGCTGGAACGGGCTGATGATCACCGCGATGGCCGAGGTCGGCGCCGCGCTGGACCGGCCCGCGTTCGTCGAGTCGGCCCGAGCGGCGGCTTCGTTCGTGCTGGGCCGGATGCGGCCGGACGGAAAGCTGCGCCGGACGTTCAAAGACGGTCAAGCGAAGATCGGCGGATTTCTGGAGGACCACGCCGCGATGCTCGAAGCCGTGCTCGCGCTCTACGCCGCCACCGGCGAACCGACGTGGCTCGCCGAAGCGGAAAGCCTCGCCGACGCGCTCGTGGCCGGATTCTGGTCCGACGGCCGGTTCCACGACGCCGCGCACGACGCCGAGCGGTTGCTCACTCGCGGCGCTGAACTGTACGACAACGCCACCCCAAGCGGCACTTCGACGGCGATCTTTGGCCTATTAAAGCTGGCGGCGCTGACCGACCGAACCGAGCTGCGCGAGGTCGCCGAAACCGCACTTCGCCGACTCTGGCCGACGGCAGCGACGCACCCGTCCGGCTTCGGCTACTTGCTCTCGGCGGCGGATTTCGCGGTCGGTCCAACCGACGAGATCGTGCTGATCGGCGAACCGAACGAACCGGCAACGGCAGCGCTTCGCCGGACGATCTACGACCGGTTCCACCCGACGAAACTCGTCGTCCCGGTTGATCCGGCCGATCCCGGTTCGTCGCCGCTGATCGTCGGCAAGACGTTGGTTGACGGCAAACCGGCGGCGTATGTCTGCCGCAACGGCGCCTGCCAGCAACCGGTGACGACGGTCGAGGCATTTCGCCAGTCGCTTGCGCCGCTGGGGTTTGCGGCGGTCAGCTCGACCGGCTCAAGATGAACAGCGTGATGTCGTCGGACTGCGGGGCGTCGCCGGAGAAGGTGCTGACTTCGTCGAGAATGGTTTCCATCAAACCGGTCGCGTCGGCGTCGGGGCAGCGGCGGAGCACGTCGCGCAAGCGGTCCTCGCCGTACTCCTCTTCGGCGACGTTGAACGCTTCGGTCACGCCGTCGGTGAACATGACCAGCGCCTCGCCGGGTTCGAGCGTGATCTCGCCCTCGATGAATGGCTGATCGGGCAAGATGCCGAGCATGATTCCGCCGGTCGAGAGTTCCTCAATCGAGCCGTCGCGACGGCGGAGCATCGGCGGGTTGTGCCCGGCGTTGGTGAAGCGCAGCGTGTGCGTCGCCGGGTCGAGCGCGGCGCAGAAGAACGTGATGAACTTGCCCCACGGCGTCACCTGATGGAGCAGCGTGTTCAGTCGCCGGCTCATCTCGTCGGTCGAGAGCGCAAGCCCGGCTTGGGCATGGAAGCACGCTTGCAGGTTCGCCATCAGCAAGCTCGCCGGGACGCCCTTGCCCGAGACATCGCCGATGGCGACGAAGAACGAGTCGCCGGGTCGGGCCAGACAGTCGTAATAATCGCCGCCGACCTGTCGCGCCGGTTGGTGGTTGGCCGCGAAGGCGTAGCCCGGCACGGTGGGCAAGCTCGCCGGGAGCAGGCGGCCCTGGATCTCGCGGGCCAGCAGCATCTCCTCTTCCAACTTCTTCATCTCCCGCGCCTGACCGTAGAGTCGGGCGTTGTCGATGGCGATGGAGGCGTGCGTCGAGAGCGAGTCGAGGAACAGCACGTCGGCCGGGGTGAATGGGCCGTCGGGCTTATTTAAAATCTGGAACACGCCGACGATCTCGCTCGAACGGTCACGGATCGGCGTGCAGAGCATCGCACGGGTCCGGTAGCCGCTGGAGCGGTCGACGGCCGGGTTGAAGCGCGGGTCGTCGTAGGCGTCGGCCAGCGCGATCACCTCGCCGGTCGCGCCGACGTGGCCGGCGATCCCGGCGCCGAGCGGCAACCGAATCTCCAGCACGGTGCCCGTCTGGCTGATGGTCAGGCTGGCCGTGTCGGTCTGGATGACCTTGCTCCACAGGTCGCCCCGCTCGCGGTCGACCAGATAGATCGTCCCTCGGTCGGCCCGCGTGTAATCGGTGGCGGTGCGGAGGATGCGCTGCAGAACCTCGTCGAGGTTGAGCGTCGAGTTGATCAGTTGGCTCGCCTCGACGAGCGCCTCGAGCCGCTCGGCTCGGGCCTCCGATTCGGCCAACGCCCGTTCGAGCGCCCCGACCTGATCCGCGACTCCGTTGCCCGACGACATACCCGCTCCCCCGATTTAACATCCACGCCTGCGAAAGATACGGCAGCCAACGGCATTCGTCCTACGCCGAGCGCAACCGCAGTTCAGCCAACTCGGCGGCCCAGCCCGACTCGTCTTTGTGCGGCGTCTCGGCCAGCATCGGCAGGTCGGCAAACCGGGCGTCGCGGACCAGCCGGACGAATGGCGCCCAGCCGAGCGTCCCTGCCCCGAGCGGCGCGTGCCGGTCCACCCGGCTGCCGAACGGCTTCTTGCTATCGTTCAGGTGAATCGCCCGAAGCCGTTGCAGGCCAATCAGTTCATCGAATGCAGCGAACGTGTCGTCGTAGCCATCAGCGAGGTCGTATCCGGCAGCGTGAACGTGGCAAGTGTCGAGACAAACGCCCAGACGCGGCCGGAGCGCGTCGTCTGTCCGGTCGATGATCGCGGCCAGATGCTCGAACCGGTGGCCCAGACACGTCCCCTGCCCGGCGGTCGTCTCGAGCAGAATCTGCGGCCCGTCGCTCGGTGCATCGCGCAGCGCGGCGGCGAGTCCGGCGGCGATCCGGTCCAGCCCCGCCGCTTCACCCGAGCCGACGTGGGCGCCGGGATGCAGCACGACGCCGGTCGCCCCGAGCGCCCGCGACCGCTCTAATACGGGTTGTGCTATGGGATGAAAGAGAACAGCAGGTGCCAGAGCGAGGGTTAAGAGGGTTACGACGCCACTCTTGACCCCATCCGCCGGAGGCACCTG
>JBBSVG010000377.1:0-3898 GCA_038233775.1 Bacteroidota bacterium
CGCGGTCGCGGTGGCGTGGAGCGGGTATTTCAGTTCGCTGCTGTCTGGGTTCGGCATCACGCTGCCCGATTTCCTCACCCACGGCTACCGCGCCGTCTCGCTCTCGACCGATCCGGCCGTCCACGCGTTGATGGGCACCGCGCCGCGAGTCGCCGGAATCCCGTTTCTGATCAACCTGCCCGCGTTTCTCGTCGTCATGGCGATCACCTGGTTGCTCGTCATCGGCGTGAAAGAGAGCGTGCGGGCGAACAACATCATGGTCATGATCAAGCTGGCCGTGCTGGCGCTGTTCGTCGGCGTCGGCGTGTTCCACATCGACACCGCCAACTACGTCCCGTTTGCGCCGAACGGCTGGCGCGGCATCCATCAGGGCGCCGCCATCGTGTTCTTCGCCTACATCGGCTTCGACGCGATCTCGACGGCGGCCGAGGAAACCAAAAATCCACAGCGAAATCTGCCCATCGGGATTCTCGGCGGACTCGCCATCTGCACGGTGATCTACGTCATCGTCGGCTTCGTCGCGACGGGATTGGTGCCGTATGAGCAGTTGAAGTCGGCCGATCCGCTCTCGCGGGCGCTGGAACTGGCGGGACTGAGCACGGCGAGCTGGATCGTCGCCGCCGGGGCGGTCGTCTCGATGGCGGCCGTGCTGCTTGTGTTTCAGTACGGTCAGCCGCGCATCTTTTATGCGATGGCCCGCGACGGGATGCTGCCCGGCTGGGCGGCGAAGATCCACCCGAAGTACCGCACGCCGCACATCACGACGATCCTGACCGGCGTCGTCGTTGCCTTCGGCGCCCTGTTCGCCGACGAGAACGAGATCTACGACCTGACCAACATCGGGACGCTCTCGGCGTTTGCCATCGTCTGCATCGGCGTGCTGGTGCTGCGCTACAAGGAGCCGAACCGGGTCCGCCCGTTCCGCGTCCCCTTCGCATGGTTTGTCTGCGTTGGCGGCGCGGCGGCGTGTCTGTATGTCATGTACGGCCTGCCGCCCAAGGCGTGGGAGCGGTTCGGCATCTGGCTGATTATCGGGATCGTGATTTATGCGCTGTACAGCTACAAACACTCCCGACTCCGCCCCGAGAACGCCGTCCAACCGCTGCCGCCCGCTGAACTCGAAGGCGGACATTAAACCCGCCGCGATTGTTTGACTTGACAGTCGCTTGGCGTATCTTCCGGCGTTCGCCTCCCGCGAGCGCCGGTTTTCGTTTCCCATTTCCTCAACGGAGGTCGCTTTATGCGCCGGTTTCTATTACTCGTGCTGCTGATGCTCTGCTCGGCAGCACTCGCCCCCGCGCTCGCCTCGGCCCAACTCAATACGCTGCTCGTCCACGCGATTCCCAACCCCTCATGGGTTGTCGATGTCCAGACGAAGGTCGTTGGCGGACCGATCACCTCGATGGATGCGTTCGATGCCAACTTGGCGACCCCGACGCTGGTCCAACTCCAGGCCTACGATGCGGTCCTCGTCACGAACGACGACGTCTTTCAGGATCCCACGGCGCTCGGCAACGTGCTGGCCGACTACGTCAACGGCGGTGGTGGCGTCGTCGTCGCCGTGTTCGCCAACACCTTCGGCGAACCGGCGGGCAACTTCGTCCCCTATCAGCTGATCCCCAGCAATGGTCAGAGCGGCGGCCAAGCCTTTCTCGGCACCGTGTCGGTCCCGGCGCATCCGGTCATGCAGGGCGTGACCTCGTTCGACGGCGGCTCGAGCAGCTACCGGGCGGGCGGCACCGCCATCGCAGCCGGGGCAACGTTGGTCGCCTCGTGGGACGACGGCACACCGCTCGTCGTGGCGAAGAACAACGTCGGTCCGGCCAATGCCCGTCGCGTCGATCTCGGTTTCTACCCGCCGTCGAGCGATGTGCGCAGCGATTTCTGGAACCCGGCCTCCGACGGCGCACGCTTGATGCAGAACGCGCTGGCCTATGTCGCCGGGGCGGACGCGCCGCTGCCGGTTGAGTTGTCGGCCTTCTCCGGTTCGGCCGCTCGCGGCGCCATTTCGCTGTCGTGGACGACGGCGACCGAACTCAACAACGCCGGGTTCTCGGTCCTGCGCGACGGCGTCGAGATCGCCAGCTTCCGCTCGTCGGTTGCGCTGCGCGGACACGGTACGTCGTCGTCGGCCAATCGCTACGGCTACACCGACGCCCGCGTCGTGACGGGTCGGGCGTACAGCTACACGCTCCGCTCGGTCGATGCGTCGGGTGCGACGCACGATTACCCGCAGACGGTCGAGGTCAGCGTCCCGGTCGAGCAAATCACGGCGTTCGCGCTCTCGCCTGCGTCGCCGAACCCGTTCAACCCGACCACGTCGCTGCAACTGTCGCTGCCGCAAACGGCTCAGGTCGATGCGGTGCTCTACGACGCGCTCGGCCGCCCGGTCCGCACGCTGGCCCACACCACGATGCCCGCCGGAACGTCGCCGCTGACCGTGTCGGCTGACGGTCTGCCGTCCGGCGCGTACTTGGTCCGCGTGACCGCCGTCGGCGCCGCCGGGACCAACGTCTCGACCCAGCGCCTCACGCTCGTCAAGTAACGCCCGGCCGCTTCCGGCGCCGTATCTTCGCAGCCCGACCGGTCAACCCAGATCGGTCGGGCTTTTTCATGGCTTCCGATATGAGTCGCGCCCGCACGCTCGGTTGGTTGGCTGTCGGGATCGGCCTCGCGGCGTATGCCGACGTGCTCGGTCGGGCGATGCGCGGGCTGCGTCGGCTGGAGCGCGAGCGTCCGCTAACCGAGCCGACCAACTGGCCGAGCGTGACGGTCGTCGTTCCGGCGCGAGACGAGGCGGCGACCCTCCCGGCGCTCTTGGCCGATCTGGCCGCGCAGGATTACCCCGGCCGCTGGCACCTGATCGTCGCCGACGACGGATCGACCGACGGCACCGCCGATGTCGTCCGCGCCGCTGCCGATCCCCGGTTCGAGGTCGTCACGCTGCCGGAAACCGGGCTGGCGTCGGGGCACAAGAAGCGGGCAATCGCAGCGGCCATCGGTCGCGGCTCCGGCGAGATCATCGCAACGACCGACGCCGATTGTCGGGTCGGGCCGGGCTGGCTGCGGGCGCTCGTGCAGCCGATGGCGGTGGACCCAACGGTCGGGATCGTCAGCGGACCCGTCCTGTTCCCGCCCGATGGCGCGCCGTTCGTCGGCGTAACCCAACTGTTCGCCCGCTGGCAGGCGCTGGAGTTTCTCGGGCTCGTCACGCTCGGCGCCGGGACGCTCGCCGCCGGTCGGCCGACCACCGCCAACGGTGCCTCGCTCGCCTACCGCCGCGCCGCGTTCGAACAGGTCGGCGGGTTCGCTGGACTCGATCATCTGGCCTCGGGCGACGATGAACTGCTGCTGCACCGAATCTGCCGCGACGGCCGCTGGCAACCGCTGTTTCAGCCCGATCCAGCCGCCCGCGCGACGACGAATGCGGTCGCAACGCTGGCGGATTTCTTCAACCAACGCCGCCGCTGGGCGTCGAAAGGGCTGCATTACGCCGACCGGGGATTGGTCGCCCGGCTCGTCGCGATCTACGGCTTGCACGTCGCGTTGGCGGTCGGCTTGCCGGTCGGCGCAGGCTGGGCGTGGACGGGAGCGGCGGGCAAGCTGCTGCTCGACGGCGCCGTGCTCGGTCGCGGCGCGCGGATCATCTGGCGAAAACCGCTGCCGTGGCGATGGTTGCCGGTGGCGGAGGCGGTCAGCCTGCCGTATATTCTGTTCAGCGCGGCGGCTGGCTCGCTCGGACCGTTTTCGTGGAAAGGCCGCACCCTCCGTCGATAGATTTCGCCTGTGACCTCTCCCCTTTTCGTCGGCGTCGATGGCGGCGGCACAACCAGCCGTGCGGTCGTCGGCGACCGAACCCGCGAGCTGGCCCGAGCGCTCGGCGGTCCGGCGAACTTCC
>JBBSVG010000378.1:0-3896 GCA_038233775.1 Bacteroidota bacterium
AGCAGCGCGACGGCGAGCGCGGTCGCCCGGTCGCGGTGCTCGGCGGAGTCGAGCCCGAGGTTCACGGTCGGCGGTCCGGCTGCGCGGTCGTGGTCGGCTGCGCGGCGCCGCCTTCGGTCGCGATGAGAAACCGGGTGAATCCAGCCGATTTCGCCAAATCGATCACCTCGACGGCGGTCGAGAGCGGGATCGTCCGGTCGGCCCGCAGAACGATGGCTGGCTCGGCGTCGGCCTGCCGGACCTTCATCAGTTCGGGAATCAGCGTCTCGCGGGTCACGGCGGTGCTGTTGACGAACCACGTCCCGTTGTCGCGCACCGTCAGGGTGATCGTCGATTGGCCGGTCGGTTCGGCAGTCTGGGCGGTCGGCAGCTTGACCTGAATCCCCGGCTGCATGACGAAGGCCGAGGTCAGCATGAAGAAGATCAGCAGCAGCATGACGATGTCGGTCAAGGACGAGACCGAGAACGTCGCCAGAGGCTGGTTGCGCGAGCGGAAGTTGAACGACATCGGGAGTCCGGGCTACTTGCCGACGGTGGCGAAGGTCATCAACTCGGCGGCGGCGTTCTCCATCTCGATCTGGAGCGCCGTCACGCGACCGGTGAGATGGTTGTAGCCCATCAGCGCCGGGATACCGACGACCAGCCCGAACACGGTCGTGATCAGCGCTTGATAAATCCCACCCGCGAGTTGACCCGGACTGGCCTGTCCTTGCGCCGCTTCGATGGTCTGAAACGCGGCGACCATGCCGGTCACGGTGCCCAAAAACCCGAGCATCGGCTCGACGCCAGCGATGGTGGCGAGAAAGCCCAATCCGCGCTCCAGCCCAAACGCTTCCTCGCGACCGGCCGTCTGTAGCGCCGCTTGCACGTCTTCCGGGCGCCCGCCGAACTTCAACAACCCGCGCCGCAGCATCCGGCTGACCGGCGTGTTGACCGAGCGACAGAGCGCCATCGCTTGGTCGGGCCGACCGGCCTGCAAGCTCGTCCAGACGCCAGCGAGCAGTTCATTGTTGCCCTGACGGGCCCGGCGGTAGGTCAGCAGTCGCTCCACATAGAGGTACACGGCGACGACGGAGAGCAGCGCAATCGGGATCATGATGACCCCGCCGCGCAGGGCCAGATGCAACCAGTTCATGTCGAGCAGTCGGCGGTGGATGGTTGGGTTACGGCGCGACCGGGGCGGCTGTGGCGGCCGGGCGCGGCTTCGGCCGGACGACCTCGTCGGCGGACAAGTCGGCCGAGGTCGGATCGAGTGGCGTGACGATGGCGCCGCTTTTCTTTTTGCCCAAGATCAGGTCGAGCGGAACGGCGGCGGCAGTCGCCCGTGCCTCGTCGGTGAAGCGACCGACGCGGACCCAGAAATTGGCGCCGCTCGGGTTCTTCTGCACGTCGGCGGCCCGCCCGAACGCGCCGTTCATCTCGGCGACGCCGTCGCGGGCGTTGCGGGCGGCCGGTTGCGCTTGAGTGCGGAGGAACCAGCCGTCGGTTGCGTTGCCCGGCGGCGCGGCCAGTTCCGGGTACTGCGCGGCGACCGCCGCGACGGCGGCCCGGCGACCGGAATACGTGTTCAGATCGAACCGACCGAGGTTGATCGGCGCGGCGACCGGCTGCGGGATCGGCGTCGTCGCCATCAGGCTGTCGTCGGTTGCCGACGAATCGGGCATCATCAACGAATCGGCGGCCATCGGTTGGGGCGCCGGTGTGGCGACGGCGACGGGCTGCGGCGTGGTCGGCATCGCCGCGCGGTTGCCGCCGAGGGCGAACCACCAGACGGCGGCGGCAATGACGGCCAGCGCGAGCAACAGCGGCAGCAGCCAACCGGTCGAGGATTGTTGTTTCTCGGCGGCAGCGGCGGCGGCGCGGCGGCGGTCGAGATCCGGGTCGTGGCCGATGGGCTGGGTCAGCGCACCGACCGGTCGGGCCGGCGGCGGCGGCTCGCTGCGCGGCGTGAGCCGCTCGGGCACGCTGATATCGGGCATTCCGGTATCGAGCGTGTCGCCGGTCGTGCTCTCCTGCGACAGCACGCTGCTCGAGGCGTCGGTCGCGTGCATCGCGCCCATCGACGAGGCCAACTCGAACGGCTCTTCGGCCACATCCGCATCCGAGATCGGCATCGCCTCGTCGCTCGCCGATTCATCCGCCGACATAACAGCCGCGTCGCTCGTCGATTCATCCACCGATGAAACGGCCGCGTCGCTCGGCGACTCAGCCATCGTTTCAGTCAACGATTCGGCCGGCTCGTCCATCATCGGCTCGACGGATTCGGGCGCAGCATCGGCCGGCGTTTCAACCGCTGCGTCCGTCTCGGCCGGCGATTCCGAGTCTAATTCGACCAGCGTCTCAGCCGATTCGGGCGACGTATCGGTCAGCGTTTCCGTCGGCATCTCGGTCAGCGATTCCGAGTCTGATTCGACCGGCGTCCAGACGATTTCGGCCGCCGATTCGGCCTCGTCAGCTGAACCTATCATCTCAGACGCCGATTCGGCCGCAGAAACCGAGTCCATCGACTCAACGTCAGCAGTCGGTTCCATCGTCTCGGCCGACGGCTCGTCCACCGATTCCGGCGCCGGTTCGGGCGTCGCGTTCGACTCGGCCATCTGCTCGCTCGTCGGCTCGTCGCTCGTCGTCGGCTCGGGCATCGGCTCGGTTGCGGCCGCTGTCTCGTCGCTCGGCGCCGGTTCATCCATCGAAACGGGCTCGGGCTCGTTCCCAGCGTGGAGCGTCACGACCGGCATGACCAGATAGCGGCGGTTGACGCGGTCGGCCAGCGCGCGGGTCGGCTGAAACCCGGCGGGCGTGATGACACCCAATCCGGGCAGGATGATGTCGGTTGCCGACTCGCGGACGATGGGGCCGATCCCGGCCAAAACCATCGAGATCGTGTCGGCCGACTCGTCGGGCAGCAGCCGATTGATCGCCTGAACCAGCTCGTCGGGACGGATCATCGGTCACCTCGCATCTCGCCGGTTTGCTGCGGCAGCGGCAGCATCGTCCGAAGCTGGACGACGTTTCGCGGCGGGTAGAGCAGCACCGCGCCCGTATCGCCATCGGTAACGCGGCGCGGCGGTTCGTGTCGCACGCTGAACTGACCAACGCCGGCCAGATCGACCGAGCCACTGTCGCTCAGCGACCGGCTGACGACCTCGGACAAGGCGCTCAGGACCAGTTCGATCCGGTCCGGTTCGAGTCCGGTCCGCTCGGCGAGCTGGGCCACCAGATACGCAGGCGTGGAGGGCATCGGCAAGACGCTCCGCTGGGTTGGGGAAAGGCACGCGTGGGCCGGGAGCCGATGGCGCGGCTGCCGGCAAGACTTCGGCGAGGGTAACGGGTAAAGATAAGCGCGCCGGAGCCGGACCGCGCCGCCGGTGTCAGCGGACCCATTCGATTCCGCCGAGGACGCGCCACGGTCGGGTGGCGACGCTCGGCCAGACGTCGTCGCGGGCGTTGGTCAGGTTCTCGCCCCGACCGAACACACGCAGCCAGCGCATCGGCCGCACGCCCACTTCGGCATCGACCCGCAACGGACCGATCAGCGACTGCGGGCCGGTGTGGTTGTCCTCTTGGATCAACACCCGCTTGCCCAAATAGCGAACGCTGAGCAGCCCGTCGAGCTTGCCAAGGGTTCGGGCGTAGCTCGCTTCGGCTTCGGTTCGCGGCGCGTACACCGACGCATCGCCGGGATGACGAGCGAGCAGCCGAACGGTCGCCGATTCGGTCGAACTGAACCGATACCGCGCTTGGAGTTCTCCCTCGGCCAGCGTCGTCGGCTTTCGGCTGGTCAGATAAAGCGGGTCGTAGTCTGTGGCGATACTCCGAATCGGGGCCAGCACCACCGGCAACCCCGAGACGCGACCGTACCCGCCGCCGACCGAGACGCTCCACGAGCGCGACGGCAG
>JBBSVG010000379.1:0-3893 GCA_038233775.1 Bacteroidota bacterium
CCGGCGTCGATGGCCCCGGCCAGATCGGCGTCGGTCAGGTACACGCTGGCAGCGCCCGACCGGACGCGGCGGATGCCGTCGAGCAGCGCGTCGGTCGTCGGCTCAGCCGGCACCCGCTCCAGCGCTTGCTCGAGCCGGTAGATCGCCTCACGGTTCAGGCTGCGGTGGTGCCGAACGGCGCTGGCCTTCAGTTGCCGATAGAGCGGCTCCGGGATGTTCTTCAAGGTGATGGCAGCCACGGACCCCTCATTAGCCAGTTGGACAGGTGCCGCCATAACGCAACCAGAATGGTGCCGGTTCGGCGCTTGGCCGCGCACCGAGACCACCCGGTAATGGCTCCGCTCCGTCAGCCGGACGCCAACGGGCGCAGCAGGTCGGCGGCGGTGAAGAGCAGCACCCGGCCAGCCTCGACTTCGGCCCGAACCGTCTCGTCGGCCTCGCCTCGGGCCGTAAACAGCGCCAGATGCAGCCGGACGTCCGACCCGGTGCCCAGGTCGGCCCGGATCAACTCGGCCCGTCTCCGAAGCTGCGTCAGGTGCGCCCCCGTTACCGGCCCCCACTTGCACTCGCCGACCAGCAGATCGGCCTCACCGACGGCGACGACGTCCACCTGATGCTGCGACGGGGCATCCCACCACTCCCCGACCCGCAGCGGCCCGAATGGCAACCGGTCGGTCACCCGGACGAAGTCGCGGCAGATGGCCTCGAACACCCCGCCCATGTGGTCATCGAGCGCCGGTGAGATGACACGCGCCCACAGCCGGGCCGGGTCCACCATCCCGATGCTGCCGGCGTGGATCAGCGGCGCGAGCAACCGGTGCCAGAAGGTGAGGTACGGATCGGTGATCCGGTAGAGCGCCCGCCGGGACCGGGCGGGCCGCGACTCGGTGATCGGCACGACGCGCTCGATCAGGTCCATCTCCTCGAGCCAGCCGAGCGGACGAAGCAGCGCCCCGCCGGAGCGGCCGACCTGTTTCGTCAGCCCGCTCCACGTCTGCGCCCCGCTGGCGATGGCCGACAGGATCGCATACGGCACATCCGTCTCGGCCAGAAACGCATCGAGCAGGTGGGCCGCATCATCAACCAGCCGACCGGTCGCCTCCAGCAGCAACCCGGCGACGTTGTCGGCCAGATCGCGGCCGGGATCGACGAGCGCCAGATGGCCGGGCAGATGCCCGATCATGCCGTAGGTCAGCAGTTGGTCGCGGGTGCTGTATCCGGGCAGGAACGCCGCCGCTTCGTGAAACGCGAACGGCCGCACGATCAGCTTGACGGTGCGCCGACCGTAGAGCGGCTGGTCGGCCCCTTCGAGCCGGGTCATGGCGGTGATGAACGAGCCGCTCAAGACCAGCTTCATCCGACTGTCGGCGATCTGATGATCCCACAGACGCTGCACAATCGACGGCAGCGCTGGCGCGGCCGAGGCCAGGTAGGGGAACTCGTCGAGCACCAGCAGGAACGGCGCCCCGTCGGCTCGGCTGAGCAGATACCCGAACAGCGCTTCCCACGACGGGAACGCCACCCCGCTCTGCAGCGCCGCATCGCCGAAATGGTCGCCGATCACCCGACTCAGCCCGGCGAGCTGTTCGGACTCGGTCCGCCGGGTGGCCTGATAGTAGATCCCGCCGCAGGCTCGGGCAAACCGCGACAGGACGAAGCTCTTGCCCACCCGGCGGCGGCCGATGACGAACGCAAGGTCGGGCCGGGGGCGCGCCCACATCGCGCTTAGCGTCCGCCAGACGTCATCCCGTGCGAGGATCTCCGGCGGCTTGGTCATGGCGATGGCAGCTCGTGAACCGAAGGCGATGGGAGTTGCTGACCAAACAGGTTCCCCAACGGGAAGTTCCGCAAGGGGAACCTATATCCTGCCGAACAAAATCCGCTGCAATGCCTCCAGTCTGAAGCCGTCATCGGTCGGCCAGCCGGTGCACCGAGACCCACGGCCGCGCCTCGAGCCAGCCAGCGAAGCGGTCACCCCACCCGTCAGCCACGGCTGGCAGGACGAGCCAGCCGTCCTCCGTCACCCGCCCGACATCGCCCGCATGGGCAACAGTCTCGGCCGCATCGGGTTGATCCCGGTTCGCCGCCTCGATCCAGTCACGCCAGATCTGGAACAATCGGTCGGGGAAGCCAGCGGCCGAGCCGCCCGTCGGTCGGTAGCCGATGAATACCGTCCCGAGCACCCCATTCGTCGCCTCCTGCCGGTCGAGCCGGAGCGGAGCCGACTTGCTCCAGCCAGCCTCGGTTGCGGTCCGATCCGCTTGCGCGACTGCGGTCGGGTGGTGGGTGGGCCGCAAGGTGACGTGGGTTGGGTCGTGAGGGTCGAGCAAAGGCGTCAGGCGTGATACTGCACCCAATCGATCAACAGGGACAGCGCTTGGTCGAAGGCGTCGAGGTAATCGCCACCCCGGTACGCCGACCCATCCGGCGGTTTCAACCCGTTCCACTCCCACGCCCGGCGGTGGGTCTGGGTCAGGTCTCGCGCCGTCGTGCTTGCCAGATAGCGGGATCGGCTCGTCTCCGGCTTGTCCGCCCAAGCGAGCACCGCTGTCAGCAGGCTGAACACCTGCGACCCGTGTCGCCATGCCGGCGCCTCGCTCGGATGGCGGGTGAAAGCGGGTCCAGCGCTGTCGGCTAAAAGCGGTGCCCACCGATGCCCGTCCGCTCGGTATTGGGCTGGACCCGAGCCGGTCGTCTCGATGAACCCGGCGATGCCCATCTCCCGGCCGGCAAGGCGCACGGCCGCATCGGTGTACCCGAGCCATTCGCTCGCTTCGCGGACAGTCACCCAGCGTCCGGCTTTGCCCAACAGCAGGGTCAGCAGATCGGCTTTGACGCCCACGCCGCAGCCAGCCCGCAAGCGCAGCATGAGCGCCGCCGGGTCGTGCAGCCGAACGGTCTCGGTCCCTTTGCCGCTTCGAGGCTGCCAGGCCTCCGCCTTGCCGCTCTCGTCGGCCACCAGCGAGCGCCAGCGCCGGTCTCCGGCGGCCACGGCCAGCGCTGCGAAAGGCGCAACGGGGTGCGCGGCATCGGGATGAACCGACGGGGACAGGTTTCGCAGCCGCTGGACGCTCAGCAGGGACGAGCCGACCTTGCTCCACCAGCCGAGCACGTCCACCAAGCGACGCTCGGTCTCGACCAGCCGAATCGAGAGCAGGATCAGGGCCTCGGCATCGACCAACGACCGGAGCGGCTCACCGGTGGTCACGACGGGCGCCCCCAGCGCCCGCCACTGCCGCCACGCGACGTCCAGCAGCGTCGCACGCACCCTCGACGACAGCGCTCGGAGCATCGGCTCGACCGGCTCATCTCCGGTTGGGTGAAGCGGGCTCAGATCCAGATTCACAAGGGCTCCAGTCATGATTCGCCTTGCGACAGGTCCGCCGCCAGTTGCCTCAGCACAGCCGCCAGCAACGCAGGGAACACGTCCGCAGCATCCTGGGTCAACACCCACCGGGTGGCGGCACTCAGATCCTCAGCAGTCGGGCGAAGCGCAACGAGATCCTGATAATGAACGCTTCGAGGCCCGACATCGACGGCGGCGAACAGCTTCATGGCGATCATGACGTCGCGTCCAGCCAGCCCGAGCCGCAGCCCACCGTGGGTGCGCCATGTGACGCCTTCGAGCAAACCCGGTGGCAACCCGGTTGACCACTGCATCGCCACTTCGGTGTTCAGCCACTGCTCTGGCAGACCGAAATCGCGGCCGACCCGACGGACCGCATCGACCAAGTCCGGCGGCAAGGGGTCCGGGCGGATCAACTCCAACCGCTCGGCTGTCGCATCATCCCCACCGTCATCTGCTCGCTGGGCTCTGGCGATCACATCCACATCGTCGGTGGCTCGCTGCACCCAGCCGAGCAGGGTCATGGTCGTCCCACCGACGACGATAA
>JBBSVG010000380.1:0-3892 GCA_038233775.1 Bacteroidota bacterium
GAGGAAATGACCAATTGACGATCTGGCTTCCTCCATGCTCGAGTAGTCGTTGAGCAAGACCTCCTCGTATTTCAGTGTCTTCATGAAGCTCTCCGCCTTCGCATTATCCGTCGGTGTGGCCGGGCGGGCGCTGGGCGTCGCCCGCGCCCTCATCGAGATCCCGATCCCGTGCTCGTCAAGCAAAGCCGTGTATTCCAGGCTGGCGTACTGGACGCCCCGATCCGAATGATGCAGCAGGGGCTCATCTGACGAGGTCGAGCGACAGCGGATTGTCAGCGCCTTTCGCAGCGCCGAGACGGCCAACTCGGCTTCCAGTCGCCGACCCAGTGCCCAACCGATCACGCGCCGACTGAACGCATCAAGCACGACGCCGAGGTAGATGAACTCCCGACGAAGCCGAATATAGGTCAAATCAGCGACCCAGAGTTGGTTCAGTCCCGTCAGAGCGCACTTGGCGGATAGATTCGGATAAGCTGTCGGCTTCTGGCCAGCCCCGCTCGTCAGGGCAAATCGGCGTTTACGCAGGCACAACAGGTTGTCCTGACGCATCAGCCGCAGTACGAGCTTATGGTTCGCAATGATGCCTTGTCTGCCGAGTTCAGCCGTGATGCGCCGGTAGCCGTAGCTGGGCCAGTCCATCGCGATCCGCTGAATCGCCGAGCGCAACTCGACATCGGCTTCGCCTTCCGGCTCGTCGAGCTGCCCCCGGAGTCGATAGTAACTCGCCGGGGCCAGCCCGACGCTGCGGCACAACGCCTTGATCTGGCCCACCCCGTGCTCACGTCGCACCTGCTCGATCTGTTGAACGATCACGCGGCGCTCTGCCTGGCTTCGAGGCGGGCCAAGACGTTTTGGGCGAGGCGCTATCGCCGCGCCAGGAAGGCGTTCTCGATGGTGAGCTGACCGATGAGACGTTCGAGTTCGGCCTGTCGTCGCTCAGCATTCGGTGGTGTCGCTTCGAAGGCATCAGCGCCGCACTGTCCGTATCGCTTGCGCCAGTTGGAGATGAGGTTGGGATGAAGTTCGTGCTCACGGGCCGCCTGAGCGGGCGTTTTCCCGGCTTCGATCTCACGGACGACGCGCAGTTTGAAGGCCGAGGTGAACGTTCGACGTTTGAGACTCATGGTGACGATCCTGTTGGTCTGTCACCTTAACCGAGTGTCTCACTACAGGGGTTCACTCCAGACATCTACCATCATATGCAGGCCTACGACGCAACCAACGATGAGATAGAACTGTTTGCTAGGGTAGATTCTCGCCCAGAGGATCAAGCGCTCAATGGAACAGTTGGTCCTTTCAGCGACTTGATCATGGACGGTCAATTCCGCGTTGATGCTTCAGGACAGAGTGTTCGCTATCCAGATGTTGAACCTCTGGGGCCTAACTATCCGTGTAATCTTGCCCTATTTCGTGTTACATCTTCCAGCCAGATGCACTGGACTATGAAGATCGCCGGATTAGAGGATGATCGAGAAGCCGGACGCGTTTGGGGAGATAACAATGCCTCCGGTGAGGGATACGTAGCTCATCGAGAGGACGGGCTCATTCGCATCTATACCGGTGGAGGGTATTTAGATCCAGATGGATACCATGAGCAGGGGCATGGACAACGGTACAATACTATCGACGATAACAGTATCTGGGATCAAGATGACTTTTTTAATCATCACGGTCCATTTGGTACTCTTGCGGATCTTGTGCGTGATCCGGGTGAAAACGTGTATGGGTCCAGTTACGATGGGCGCTTAGTTCAGACCGGAGCGTATGTTGAACCCGAGAACACCTATTCTTTTATGAGCTACCGTATTATGCTCAAGTACATGGATGCAAATGGCATCTGGAGCTTACCGAAAGATCATTACAGCTCCCTTGGGCCGTTCTGACATGACTGTAAGCTCATAATTGGGGTTATGGGAACCCAATCATCTCATAACCCCCGATATCCATCCGAATCCAATCAACTCACCCGATGCGTTGTTCATCCTTGCTGCTCGCCCTGATTCCAGGCGCGGCGCTCCTGCTCGGCGCGACTGACAGCCGCGCCCAACTCGTCCCGAAGCCGATCTCGCTCGGCGTCCACTCCGGCATCGGCTATCTGCCGGCGGCGATTGTCCGCTCGCTCGGCGCCTCGGCGGAGTACCGGTTCGCGCCGATTGGCGGACGGCTCGGGCTCGGGCTAATGTTCTCCTCGGCCAGCGGCGGGTCGCTGGGCGGCCAACTTCGGGGCGACGTGAGCGGCCGGTTCTTCGTCGCCCAGGGCAACCTGTATCTGCGTCGGGGCGAGCCGAGCCTCTCGCCCTACGTCGGCGTACTCGCTGGTTTGTCCTCAATCCGGTATGGGGCGGCATTGCAGCAGTTGCCCGATGGATCGCTGGTTCAAGCCACAGCCTATCGCTTCACCAAACCGGCGCTCGGGATGCAGGGCGGGTTGCGGGCGCGGCTCTCGTCGGCGGTGGCGATGAACCTTCGCGGCAGCTACGGTCTGGCCGAAGCCAGAAACAATGGCTATCGGAGCGATTATCAGCCGGTGCTCTCGACGGTCACGCTCGGGCTGGAGTTCCGCCCTTGACCCGGTCGATCTCGCGCCGATTCCGGGCGACGGTCGGGCTGTTCGTTGCGGCGCTCGGGTTCGGTGCGGTCGGGTGCGAGGCGCTGTTCCCGACCGTGCCGGACGAGGCGCCGCTGCCGAGGCTGACGGTGCTCGCCACGCTCCACACCGCCCGAGACGTGCAAGTGCTCCGGCTGACTCAGGCCGGCGACTACCCGGCGCCGGGCGAATCCGGGTATCGGGCATTCGTAGAATTCAAACCATCGATCTCCGACGCGACCGTGACGGTGACCGACGAGACGGCGCCCGATGCGCCGCCGGTGGCCTATCGGTTCTACTCATCAGAGGCCATCGCCGCCGATTCGGTGCTGCGCCGCCTGAT
Source organism: Bacteroidota bacterium (assembly GCA_038233775.1). GTDB lineage: Bacteria > Bacteroidota > JBBSVG01 > JBBSVG01 > JBBSVG01 > JBBSVG01. The sequence goes on from JBBSVG010000380.1 coordinate 2,931, forward strand.
CGCGCCTGCGGTTGATTTCCAGCGGCATGCCGAGTCTGTCTATCTGCCGATGTGGATCGCCCGCGATTTCACACCCCTCGCCGGCCACCGCTACACGCTCCACGTCTCGACAGCCGCCGGGGAGCAGGCGACAGCGAGCACGACGCTGACCAGCAATCTATCGTGGTCCGGTTCGTCGCTCACGCTGGCGCCAAACGGCCAGCTTCGCGGTGGCTGGGCGCAACGGGGACCGATCATGGGACCGGATGAGTATGTGTACCGGATCGTTTACCAGAGGGTGATTCCTATAGGTCACGAAGGTTGTCAATATGACCCCGTATCGGGCTATTGCCCCTACGCCCCTGCGCTGGACCCAATCGGTCTGCGATACTTCGAGATCTATAGCTTTCCGCCATACGGATACATCAATGGATCGGGAGAAACGAAAAATCCGCAGCCGATCCAAAGCGATGTCGTCAACTGGCGCATCCTATCGGAGTCCCTGCCGAACTTTGGCCGGACGACGGTCGATCTGTCGGTCGTCGTCGAGCAACCAAATGTGGACATCGTCAGCTACCGGCACTCGCACGAGAAGCTCGAAGGCGAGGATCGGCTGCGGATCGACCGGGTCGAGTACAGCAACTTGACCGGTGCGCTCGGCGTCTTCGGCGGCGTCACGCTGACCCGGTTTCGCGTCAACCTGCCCGCCGCCTACTACGCCTCACCCGACCTGCCCGCGCCCGATGACATCGACCAGCCCTCGTGGACGCGAATCATCTTCTGAGCCCCCCCCCCCCGCTCCGATGCCCTGTTTATCCAACCGCCGCGCCTTCGGGGCAGGCCTCGTCGTGTGGCTGCTCGCCGCGCCGGGCGGGCTTGCCGCCCAAACCCCGACCACGCTCACCGGCGTCGTCCGCGACCGGTCGAGCGGCGAAGGATTGCCCTACGCCCAGATCCGGCAACTGTCCGCAACCGGAACCGCC
>JBBSVG010000381.1:0-3867 GCA_038233775.1 Bacteroidota bacterium
CCTTCGAGTTCGCGCACATTGCTCGTCACGTTGGCGGCGACAAACTCGGTCACATCCTGCGGCAACTCGATCCCGTCATCCGTAGCCCGCTTGTTTAGGATCGCGATGCGGGTCTCCAGATCGGGCAGTTGCAGGTCGGCGGTCAGTCCCCATTGAAACCGCGACAGCAACCGTTCTTCCAGTCCTTTCAACTCTCTCGGCGAGCGGTCGGACGACAGCACGATCTGCTTGCCCGCTTGGTGCAGGGTGTTGAAGATGTGGAAAAACTCCTCCTGCGTCTTCTCCTTGCCGGCGAAGAACTGGATGTCGTCCACGATCAGCAGGTCGATCCCGCGATAGAACGCGCTGAACTCCGAGATCCGGTTGTTCTGGATCGCGTTGACGAATTCAATCGTGAACTTCTCGCTCGAGACGTAGAGCAACTGCTTGGCCTTGCCCCGCTCCCGAACCGCGTTGCCGATGGCTTGGATCAGGTGCGTCTTGCCCAACCCGACGCCGCCGTAGATCAGCAGCGGGTTGAAGCTGGTCGAGCCGGGCTTGTCGGCCACGGCAAAGGCCGCCGCACGGGCCAATTGGTTGCAGTCGCCCTTGATAAAATTGTCGAACGTGTAGCGCGGGTTGATGTAGCTGTCCGCGACTGAACTCGGCGGCGCCGGGGCCGGCTGCGGCGAAACCTGCTGCTGTCCGCGACCGTTGTTGGGGTCTTGCTGCCTATAAGGAAGCGGACCCGTCGTCTGGTTCGGGCTAAACTGCTGCGGCGAGCCGTAATCCGGTCGCTTCAACGGGGGAGCAGGTGGCTGGGGCTGACGGGCGAGCTGAACCGTCTGCTGCGGGTGCGTTGGTGTCTGCTCCTCGACCACCACCGAGTAGAGCAGCTTGGCGTTCGGCCCGATCACCTGATGGAGCGCCTTCTTTAACAGCCCGAAGTAGTGCTCCTCCAGCCATTCATAGAAAAACTGGCTCGGCACCTGAATCGTCAGTTCGCTATCCTTCAGCTTGATCGCCTTGACCGGCTCGAACCAGGTGCGGAAACTCTGCGGTTTGATGTTGTCTTTAATCAGGCTCAGACAACGGCTCCACGCAGCTGAATGATCGGCTTGTCCCTGTAGATTTCGGGTCTCCTCCGCACCGTTTGAGAGGTGAGTTGCAGCCTCGTTGTTCAAGTTATTCACAAATGCTCGATGATATCCACACGTTGATGCGGCCGACCCCGATTGATCATAATGCTTCGGGTACCGGTCAATTGCTTCACTTTCGCTTCGCCGCCTTCACAACGCCTGTCGGCTGAACCTAAGTAACCCACACGTTATCCACATGTGGGTGCCGACAGGGAGGATCAAGTATAACACCTTTCCTCGTCCGCTGCAACCGCTTCCGTCAGGATGATTCGGTGCGCCTCTCCCGCCCGCTCAGTTGGGCTATTTGGGACGTTTTATGAACCACCAGCCCTCGTTTTCGCGACGCTCAGCGACCCGTTTCGGTGCTTTCGACCATTTAACACCAGGAGGGTGATTGGTTTTCCTCTGTTCGGTGGTATCTTTGCCAGGTTTCGCCGAAACTCGACCCTTGAATCCAAGAGCATTGCCATGAAGCGCACTTATCAGCCAAGCAACACCAAGCGCCGCAACAAGCACGGTTTTCGTGCCCGTATGTCCACCAAGAATGGCCGTGCGGTGCTCAGTCGCCGTCGCGCCAAGGGACGCCAGCGCCTGACGGTGAGCGACTCGCTCTGACCGGGTGATTCTGCGGGCAGGTCTTCCCAGACGGCGGATTCTCAGGGGACGCTACGCGTTCGACCGGCTGTTCAAGTCCGGTCGCTCGTTTTCCCACGGATCGATTCGGTTGCTGGTGACGCAACGAGCGGCCACGGCCCCCGGCATTCATGTCGGGTTTGCCGTGCGCCGCTCGTTTGGTTCCGCCGTGCGCCGAAACCGCGCCCGCCGTGTGCTGCGGGCTGCGGTCGCTTCGCTTCTGCCCGAACTTCGGGTTCAGGTGGCGGGCCGTGGCGTTTCCCTGTTCATGGTGGTGCTCTATCGCGGCAAGGAATCGCCCCGCTATGCGGCCGCCCATCAGAGTCTGGCCCGCTTGTTTCAGCGGTTGGTTTGACCTGTCACGCGCTTGCGACCCATTCTCTCGTATCCAGGCATTGTCTGGGTTTTTTGCGTTTTCGCCCGATCCAACTGACTCCCCTGCATGGAACCCAAAACAGACCGCATGACCCTGATCGGTGTCGTGCTGATCGCCGCGATCTTTCTCCTCTGGTCTTTCTACAACCGTCCGGCGCCGAAACCGTCTGTTCCGCAGCAAGCGAGCGTCGCGACCGCCCCGGCGCCGCTCACTTCCCGCCCCGCTCCGCTTCGGCTCGATAGCGCGCTTGTTCAGCGCTATTCGGTGGCGGCACGGGTGATCCAGATCGAGACGCCATTATATCGAGCTGCTCTCTCCACGCAGGGTGCCCGTTTTACCCAGTGGAAGTTGCGGCAGTTTTCCGAAGATGACGGCGGTGTGGTTGATCTGATCCGGGCCGGTGACGCGCCCAATCTACAGTTTTCCTCGCTCACCTCGACGGGGGATACGCTGTCGTCCTCCGGCCTTGTCTGGCGGACTGCATCGCCCGATCAGATCGTCTTGGCCGGGGACGATTCGTCCCGCCTCTCGCTGCAAGCGACCCTGGCTGATGGATCGACGTTGAGCTTGACCTATGTGTTCTATGCAGATAAGTACTCGTTCCACTTTCACGCTGACGGATTCGGCGCTACTGGTCGCTCGTCTGGTAAGGGTCGATTGGTCTGGCGCAACGGGCTTCGGTACTCCGAGCCCGACGTGTCTTCCGAGAACTCCCATGCCGATGCGCTTGCCCTGGTTGCCAGCAAGCTGGTCACGCTTGACGTGAAGAATGAGGTCGCTGGTGTTGCTGATACCCTCGCCTCGCCGCCACTGTGGATTGGAACGCGGACGAAATACTTCGCTTCGGTGATTCAGGCTCTCCCCGGCCAAGCGACAGGTGCCATCCTGACTGGCCGGCAACGAGGCACCGACGTTCCACAGCCGGACAGCACCGTTCGGGCTGAATCGTATGACCTGACTTACCTCACGGCGGCGCCTGATCACGTCGATGCGCTCGTTTATCTCGGTCCGCTGGATCACGATATCCTTCGCTCGTACGATCTGGGCTTCGAGCGGATGACCAATCTTGGTTGGGAGTGGGTGATTCGGCCCATCGCCGAGTATGTCATTCTGCCGTCGTTCAAGTTCCTCCATCGCTTCATCGACAACTACGGCATTGTCATCATCGTCTTCTCTATCATCCTCAAGCTGCTGCTCTACCCGCTTTCCCGGAGCAGCTTTCGCTCGATGAAGAAGATGCAGACGGTTCAGCCCAAGTTGAAAGCCTTGCAGGAGAAGTACAAGGACGATCAGACCCGGTTGCAGCAGGAGACGATGCAACTCTACCGCGAGGCTGGCGTCAATCCAATTGGGGGCTGTTTGCCGCAGGTCGCCCAGATGCCGCTCCTTTATGCCCTCTATTCGGTCTTTGCCAACACCATTGAGCTTCGCGGTGCTCCGTTCTTCGGCTGGATCACCGATCTGTCTCGTCCCGATTCCGTCTTGCATCTGCCGTTCAAGCTGCCGCTCTACGGCGATCATGTCAGCTTGCTCGCCTTGTTGATGGGCGGGACGATGCTGGTGCAACAGAAGTTCATGACGCCTGCGACAGGCACGTCCCAGCAGCCCGCTTTCCTGATGTACTTCTTTCCCATCTTCCTGCTGCTGATTTTCAACTCCCTTCCTTCGGGTCTCAACCTGTACTATTTCGTCTTCAACCTGCTCTCCATCGCTCAACAGTGGTGGATCAATCGCTCGACC
>JBBSVG010000382.1:0-3866 GCA_038233775.1 Bacteroidota bacterium
AGTAGACGGCGACGAGTTTATCTTCGATGCAGTCGTTCATGGCGGGAGCGTGTTGTTTGTTCGGAGTTCAGCTTGGCGGCTTTGCTCCAAACACAACGGCGCTCCCCTATGAGCGGCTTTTCAGGTAGCAACTTGGGTTATGTTTATCCGCTGAAATTCCTGTTCACGCTGCTGCTCGGCCGGTGGTTCGGCCTGACGCCCCACGCCGGCGGCGAGCACGGTTTTGCCATCACCGGAACCGAGGTGCCGACGCTGATGGCGATCTACGCCGCCGGTTTTGTCGCCGTCTTCGGCCTGTTCGTCCTGCTGTACTGGGTCGCGTGGCGCCGCCGCGACCGGCTCGGGCTCGACCGGATCGAGCGGCACGACACGATTGCCAGCCTCGTCTCCTACGGTGCTTATGTCGCCATCGGCCTCGTCTCGCTCACGTTTGCTTTGCTCGGCAAAGCCGGCTTCTCCGGGCTGACCTACATGCTGATCGGCCCGACCCAAGCCGCCGTCGGCTACGGCTTCGGCAGCCGCCGACCGAAGCGAGAAGAGAGCGATGAATGAGGAGCGAGGAGCGATGGAAGAGATTGCGGATTGATGAACCTGCGGCTCGGCGCTGTTGCCGTTTGTCGTTGCCGTGAACTGACAGCCGATAGCTGACAGCTTCCTTCCCGCCGTAAGCTGATCGCTGACGGCTGATAGCTGATAGCCCACTCACCAAGGAGACCCTGCCCACCGACCCACTCGGCCCCGCCCGCTCCGGTTGCCCTGCTGCACCGCCCCGGACGAGACCGTCAGTTTGCCCCACGGCACCCCATCCCTGCCCACCGCCCGAGCGCCCGACCCAATCGGGGCCGCATCGGACACCAAGCGAAAGGAGGACAAGGTGAACCTGTATGCACCTGACGCGATCAGAAATATTGCCCTCGTCGGTCACGGCGATTGTGGCAAGACGAGCCTCGCCGAAGCGATGCTCTACACCGCCGGCGCCGTCCCCCGGCTCGGCACCGTTCAGGACGGCTCGACCCAGAGCGACTTCCATCCCGACGAGATCGAGCGCCGCACCTCGATCAGCACCTCGCTGCTCCACGCCGAGCGGTTCGGCCTGAAGCTCAACATCCTCGACACGCCGGGCTACGCCGATTTCACCGGCGAGGTCAAGACCGCCGTCCACGTCGCCGACACGGTGTTGCTCTGCTTCAACGCCGCTGGCGGGGTCGAGATCGGCCACGAGGTTGGCTGGAGCTATGCCGACTCGATGCACAAGCCGGTCGTGCTCGTCGCGACCAAGTGCGACCGCGAGACGGCCCGGCTCGACGAGTTGACCGAGCGCATCCGCGAGCGGTTCGGCCACGGCGTCGTCCCGATCCAGTTCGCCGCCGACGAGGGTGCGGGCTTCTCGACGATCATCGACGTGATGCTGATGAAGCAACTCCGCTACACGCCCGGCGCCGCCGACGAGGTCGAGGTAGGCGAGATTCCGGCCGCGCACCGCGAGCGGGCCGAGCAGATGCACCAAGAACTCGTCGAGAGTGTCGCCGAGACCGACGAGGCGTTGATGGAGAAGTTTTTCGCCGAGGGAACGCTGTCGGAGGACGACCTGCGGGCCGGGTTGAAGCACGATCTGGTCGAGCGGCTGCTGTTTCCGCTCGTCATCTGCGCCCCGGCGACGAACGTCGGCGTTGGCCGGGTGATGGACTTCATCTTCAACTGCTGCCCGACCCCGACCGACGCGCCGCCGATCCCGGCGACGAACCCGGCCACCGGCGCCACGGGCGAGGTCCACGCCGACCCGACCGGGTTCACCGCGCTGTTCGTCTTCCGCACGACGAACGAGGCCCACGTCGGCGAGTTGGCCTATTTTCGCGTCATGAACGGTCACGTCGAGAGCGGACACGACCTGATGAACGCCCAGACAAACAAGGGCGAGCGGCTGGCGCAACTGTTTGTTCTGAACGGCCACCAGCGCAAGGAGGCGCCGAAGCTGCTCGCCGGCGATTTGGGCGCCGCCGTCAAGCTGAAGGACACGCACTCGAACCAGACGCTGCACGACAAGGGCTACGATATCGCCTTCGCCCCGGTCGAGCCGCCCGAACCGGCGGTGCGGCTGGCCGTCAGCGCCCGACGGAAGCAGGACGACGACAAGCTGGCGACCGGGCTGCACCAGTTGATGGCCGAAGACCCGTCGTTCACCGTTCAACACGACGCCGAGATCCACCAAATCATCGTCGGCGGGCAAGGCGACACGCATCTGGATATCATGCTGCGCCGGTTGCGCGACCGCTATGGGGTCGAGGTGGACACCGCCGAGCCCCGGATTCCGTACCGCGAGACGGTGCGCGGCCGGTCAGATGTCCGATACCGGCACAAGAAGCAGACGGGCGGCGCCGGGCAGTTCGCCGAAGCGGCGATCCGGCTCGAACCGACCGAGCGCGGCTCGGGCTACGCGTTTCAGAACGCTGTCGTCGGTGGCGTCGTCAGCGGCAAGCACGTCCCGGCGGTGGACAAAGGCGCGCAGGAGATGGCCGCTCGCGGTGTGCTGGCCGGGTATCCGGTCGTCGATGTCAAGGTCACGCTCTACGACGGGAAGGAGCATCCGGTCGATTCGAACGAGAACGCCTTCAAGGCCGCCGGTCGGATGGCGTTCAAGCAAGCGTTTCTGGAAGCGAAACCGATCCTGCTCGAGCCGATCCATTCGGTCGAGGTTCGCGTCCCCGACGACCACATGGGCGACGTGCTCGGCGACCTGTCCGGTCGGCGCGGGCGGATTCAGGGGATGGAGTCGGAGGGCGGCCGCTCGACGATCCGGGCGCAGGTGCCGCTGGCCGAGCTGTTCGGCTACGCGACCGCGCTCCGCTCGATGACCCAGGGGCGCGGCGTCCACAAGCGCAGCCTGAGCCATTACGAAGAAGTCCCAGCCGACGTGACGGAAAGGGTCATCGCCTCGGCGGGCAAGCTGCACGAAGAAGAAGTCTGACCGATGGGATCAACCGATGGGGCGCCGATCCGGTTGGCTGCGGATCGGCGCCTTGTCGGGTTTATCGGGTTTTCCAGCCGCCGCCCTGCCAGACCCAGCCGCCCGAGAGCGCAACCCACCCGCCGGGTCGATAGACGTACCCGGCGCGCGGCTTCACATGGCGACCCGGCACCCAGGCGTAGCCCGCCGGTTGCCAACTCCAGTACCCCGGCAGCCAGAGTGCCCCGGCGAACGGCGCAACCGGTACCGGCTCGGCCCGCAGCCCCGGCGGCGCGACGAGCACAACGGTGCGGCCGTGCTTGTCGTGGAAGTATTTCTTCGCTTGACCCGGCGGCAGAGTGCCCGCGTGGCCGTGGCCTCGGCCGTGCCCGCGACCGTGTCCCCGGCCCTGTGCGAAAGCGAGATTGGTCGTCAGGCTGGTCAGCATCAGCAGCGCCCCGGCCAGCAGGGCAGTCGTCTGTCGTGTGGATCGTTGCATCGTGTACTCCTTTGGTCAGTGACCGCCCCAAGTGGCAGGGTGTTGGGGGCAGCGCTAACCCAATCTTGCGCCGAAACCGCCTGCCTGTCGTGACGAGCGCCACCCGTCGCGTCGAGCCAACGCCCGCTGCAACTTCGGCTCATGCCCCGACGTAGGCCGGGCAACCTGCCTGCTCAACCGACCGCGAGGACGATCCCGGTGTTCTTCACCCAACTCTACGAAGGGCTTCGCATCGCGCTCAGCGCCGTGCGAGCCAACAAGCTCCGCTCAATCTTGACCACGCTCGGCATCGTCATCGGCATCGTCGCCGTGACGCTAATGGGCGTGGTCACCAGCGGACTCGACCAGTCGTTCCAGAAGCAGCTCGACACGCTCGGCGGCGACGTGTTCTTCGTCCAGAAGTGGCCGTGGGGTCCGGTAGAC
>JBBSVG010000383.1:0-3861 GCA_038233775.1 Bacteroidota bacterium
CTGAGTCAGGACTGGACGCCGAGCGTGCCGGGTGCGGGCAACCCGCTGATCATCTTCGGCGCGTGGGCCAAGACCAACGGCGTCGCCTCGGGCGATGCGACGATTGAGTACGACTTCTTCCGCAACGGCGCACGCATTTTCCCGACGCCCGTCACGATCCCGATTCCGGCTGGGACCACCGATTGGACCGAGTTGAAGTTCGATACGCCGGTCGAGTTCCCCGTCGGCCAGCCGGCCGACAGCGCGACGATCCGGGTCCGCACGACCGGCGCCGGGACGGTCTGGGTGGACAACTTCTTCATGCGCGGTCAGGGCGACGGCTGGACAGGCGACATCCACAACGCCGAAGTGGACGTGCCGAAGGGGTACTTCTACTATCAAGACGGGATGAGTTCCGGCTTCCCATCGAACGCCGGGCGCCCGTACACGATGCTGTCGGTGGCCGATTCGAGCGGCAACGCGCACTCGGGCTCGGCTTATGGCTACATCTTCGAGGACGGCTCGACCAATCCCGACGACGAGCCGCTGATCTCGACCAACGGCTTCGCGGTCGAGCCGGGCAAGTCGTACATGCTCAACACCTACATCAAGTCGCGCGACTTCAACCTCGACAGCGCCTACGTCAACGACGACTACAAGCTCTACTACACGGTCATCACGCACCGGAACATTCCGGGACCGAGCCGTGGCGGTTGGGGCGAGTTCCGGGGCGAGGACATCGAGATCCCGCTGCGCGACCGGTCGGGTGGCTACGCCCAGTACTCGGCGATCATCAACACGCCGGAGGGCAGCGGCAACGACGTGCCCCGTGCGCTGACGGTTCGGCTCCGCACCCGGCGCAAGCTGACCGGCGGCCTCTACTTCGACGACTTCTACGCCGCCCAAATGCCGACGACGGCGCAGGGCAACGCAAACGGCGTCCGCGATTGGACCGGCGGTTCGGCCTCCGGTGCCCGTCCGACCCAGTTCTCGCTTGTCGGTGCGTCGCCGAACCCGTTCAACCCGACGACGACGGTCGAGTTCCGCTTGGCCGACCGGATGCCGGTCACGCTGTCGGTCTATGACGTGCTTGGTCGGCAGGTCGGCCAGCTCGCCCAGAGCGTGTACTCGGCTGGGAATCACCGCGTGACGTTCGACGCGGCTGGGCTGACGACCGGGCTGTATCTGGTGCGGATGACCACGCCGACCGGCAGCCAGACGATCCGGGTGACGTTGATGAAATGATCCGCTCGGACAGCGGACACAGAGCTTCGGTCAGCGGTGGGTGGCCGCTGATCGAGGGCCGGGCTAAGGTCGGCGGCAGCGAGCCAATTGCTGCCGCCGCCTGGCCCGTGATCTTGACCCAGCACCTCTATCAAATCCACGAAATAGAAGCACAACCTATCCGTTCGTCCTGTCGGCGTAGCCGCCTACGGTCGCTTGCAGAGGATGACAGCGCCAGCTCCGGTTGCAGTAGCTCCGTTCATGGATTCGACAGGCTCACCACGAACGGAGATTGAGCGGCACTTGCACGGCGGTCTTCGAGAACGGATATAGTGTCGATTGCCGTGGGGGGAAAGGGGGGTTATGCGCGTCACGACCGGTTTCAAACGCCTGATCGCTCTCGGATGGATCGCGCTGCTGCCAAGCCTCACGGCGGCGCAGACGACCGGCAAGCTGGCCGGTCGCGTGCTCGATGGGGCGACCCAAGAAGCGCTGCCCGGCGCGGCCGTCGTCATCGTCGGCACCGGACAGGGCGCGGCGACCGATCTGGACGGCTACTACACGATTCTGAACGTCACGCCCGGCGCTTACACCGTCCGGGCGACTTATTTGGGCTACGGTCCCTCGACCCAAGCCGATGTTCGGGTCTCGCTCTCAGCGACCCGGACGCTCGATTTTAGCCTCCAGCCGGCCGGCGTCGATGTCGATGAAGTCGTCGTCACGGCCGAGCGGCCCATCGTCGAACTCGGCGCCACGACGACGAGCCAATCGGTCTCGGCCGACGAACTCAAGCAGTTGCCGTTCGACAACATCCAGTCGGTGATCGACCTGCAAGCGGGCGTCGTCGAGGGCGGGCACTTTCGCGGGGGCCGCTCCGGCGAGGTCCGCTACTTGGTCGATGGGCTGGCCGTCAACGATGTCGCCACCGGCGGCAGCGCGTTCACGCCGGAATCGGACGCGGTGCAGGAAGTCGAGGTCATCACCGGGACGTTCAACGCCGAGTATGGCCAGGCGATGAGCGGCGTTGTCAACACGGTTTTGAAGGAAGGCGGGCCGAGCTTTTCGTTCGGGATCAAGGCGTACCTCGGCTCGTATCTGCCCGGCACGAACAATCTATTGCAGGAGACGCCGAACTTCAGCGCGACCGGCGCCCGAAACCTGCAACTGACCGTCGGCGGCCCGGTTGTCGGCGACCGGCTGACGTTCTTCGCCCTCGCCCGCACGTTCGCGTCGGACGGATTCCTCTACGGCGTGCGCCGCTACGTCGCCGATCAGACCGCGCTCGATCCGACCTCGTCGCCGAACAACCCGGCCTATCTGCCGGTGCGCGGCGACGGGGCCGCCGTCTCGCTCAACCCCGAGAGTCGCCAGAGCGCCCAGGGCAAGCTGACGGCGAAGCTGTTCACGTCGGACAAGCTGACGCTCGAAGGCCTGTATCAGCGCGACACCGGCACGCCGTACAAGCACCTGTTCCGCTTCATCCCCGATGGGCTTGCCTCGTTCCGCCAGCGAAGCGCCTCGATCCGCGCCGGATACTCGAAGGTGCTCGCCTCGACGGCGTTCGCTACGGTTCGGGCTGGTTGGTTCCGCTCCGATTACCACCGCTCGCTGTTCGACAGCCCCGACGATCCCGGCTACCGGATCATCATCCCGACTGTCCGCTCCGACGGCGGCGGCATTCTCGGCATCGACGCCGGACCCGGTTTGGGCTACATCCAGGACAATGGCCGCTTTTATTTGGCCGGGCAGGACGGCTGGATCGTGGATCGGCAGACGATCTCGTGGACCGGCAAGGCCGATTTCGACTGGCAGGTGAACCGCTCCAACCAAGTCCGGTTCGGCGTCGAGGGCAACGCCCATCGGCTGACGCTGGCCGAGGAGCAACTGCTGCCCAACGACGGCGCCGGTCGGGCGACGGTGTACGCCAACGGGCTGGCCGTGTACGGGCTGAACTCGCCGAATCACAACGAATACGTCCGCAAGCCGGTCGATCTGAGCGGATATGTGCAGGACAAGATCGAAGTCCGCTCGCTGTTCACGATCAACGTCGGACTCCGGTTCGACCTGTTCGACGCGAAGGCGCGGGTGCCGATCAATCTGACCGATCCGTCGCTTTACGCCCCGGTCGGTCGCGATTGGGGCACGCTCTCGCCCGCCGTGCTGGCCGACAGCGCCGCGCTGCGCTACGAAACCGCTTTCCGCGCAACGAGCGTCAAGTGGCAGATCTCGCCGCGCATTGGGCTGGCGTACCCGATCACCGACAACGGTCAGGTCCACGTTTCCTACGGCCATTTCTTCCAGTTGCCCGGCTACGAACTGCTCTACACGACGCCGGAGTACGAGGTGCAGAGCGGCACAGCGCAGCTCTCGCTCCACGGCAACGCCGATCTGGAGGCGCAGCGGACCGTCGCCTACGAGGCTGGGTTGCAGCAAGGGATCACCGAAACGAGCGCGTTCGACATCACGGTGTACGCGAAAGACATCCGCAACCTGCTCTCGACCGAGATTCAGCAGACCTCGGCCGGCGTCCGCTATGCGCGCTACATCAACCGCGATTACGGCAACGTGCGCGGGCTGGCCGTCGGGTTCGAGCGGCGGCTGATCGGGCGCGACCACGCCGGGATCGGCGGTCGGGTCGAGTACACCTTGCAGTTCGCC